>DAOVTG010000136.1 GCA_030633185.1 Deltaproteobacteria bacterium | reverse complement strand
GTTTAAAATGTTATCGTATAGCGACATACGGACGCCTCAGGCCCGTTTCAAGGGCACTGTGCCGCAGGCCGCGATTTTTGGATTTGGCAGATATTATTGAAAAAAGTTGATTTTTATTAATCCTTATATCGGAATTCTAGAATAAGTTGATTACGGTTGACTTAACAGGGCAGTTGTGTTTTATAAGCGGGCTGTTTTGGCGGTGGTGATAAAAGGGTGATGGCAACCTCCTGGAGGGGAAGTTTTCAGGGCTTTTGTTGGATTTCGATGATTGTCGGAATAATGATCTTTGAAAATTGATCAGATGATGTTGTGGGACTAGAGCTGAAGTTCATGGATGTTGCTTTATTTGATTACAAATTGCCGGATGAACGTATCGCTCAATACCCTTTGTCGTGCAGAGATCAGTCCCGATTGTTGCAGGTCAAGCGCTACGGTCGGGTCTTTAGTGATGGGCTCTTTTGTGATCTGGGTCAGCATCTTAGGTCCGGTGACCTTCTGGTTCTCAACGATACGAAGGTTATTCCGGCCCGTTTGCTGGGCCGCAAAGAGAGTGGTGGTCAGGTCGAAGCTTTCCTGGTGCGATCCGTAACTGGAATCTTAGGTGCGGACGGGGAATCCGGTCACCGGGCTTTTTGGCGAGCTCTTTTTAAGTCTTCAAAAAGATTACGCAGCGGTCAGAAACTGGATTTTGGTTCAGGACTTGGAGGTCGGGTCGTTGAGCCTTCGGGGGTTGATCCCGGTTTGTTGGAGTTGGAAGTTGAGGTCGGCAAAAGTGTCAACGCGGCCATCGAGAAGGTTGGACAAGTTCCACTGCCACCCTATATAAAACGGCAGCCGGAAAGCGATGATCGACAGACTTATCAGACGGTCTATGCCGATGCCGCAGCCTCCGGGGCCGTGGCGGCTCCGACGGCCGGACTTCATTTTACCAAAGAGTTGCTTGCCGCACTCCATGAAAAAGGTGTGGAAACAGCTTTTTTAACCCTGCATGTCGGACTTGGCACCTTTGCTCCGGTGCGTTGTCAAAAGGTCGAAGAACACCGGATTCATGAAGAGTATTTTCAAATTCCGAAAACTACCCTTGATACTATTAATCGAGTTAAAGAGACAAAGGGGCGGATTGTTGCGGTCGGCACTACGGTAACCCGCGCCTTAGAGTATTATGCCGCCACCGGGGACTCTTCGGGGATGTGTGATCTTTTTATCTATCCCGGTTATGAGTTTCGCTTGGTTGATGTCATGCTTACCAATTTTCATCTGCCGGCCTCTACCCTGATGATGTTGGTTTCCGCTTTTGCCGGTCGGGAAACTATGATGGCGGCTTACCATCGGGCTCTCGAACTTGAGTTCAGGTTTTACAGCTATGGCGATGCCATGTTGATTTATAAATGAGTGCTTTTCAGGTTATCAATAGGGAGCTCGATGGTTACGCTCGGCGGGGGCGGATTACGACCGCGCACGGGATTATCGAGACCCCGTGTTTTATGCCGGTTGGAACCAAGGCAACGGTCAAAGGTTTAACCCCGAAGCAACTCGAAGAGGAGGTTGAGGCCCAGATTGTTCTGGCCAATACCTATCATCTTTTTTTGCGGCCGGGACACGATCTGATTGAAAAGTTGGGCGGGGTTCATAAATTTATGGGTTGGTCCCGGCCGATTCTGACCGACAGCGGCGGTTTTCAGGTTTTTTCCCTCTCTTCTTTGCGGCGTATTGAAGAGGGGGGGGTGACCTTTCGCTCACCTATCGATGGTAGCACACATCATTTGACGCCGGAATCGTCAATTGCCATTCAGGAGGCTTTAGGGGCTGATATTATCATGGCTTTTGATGAGTGTACGCCCTATCCGGCGACCCCTAAAGAGGCCCTTGATTCGCTGGAATTGACGGCCCGTTGGGCCGAGCGTTCAAAACAGGCTCGGCAACGTTCTGATAATCTGCTTTTTGGGATTATTCAGGGTAGTACTTATCCTGATTTACGTAGATTAAGCCTTGATAAAACCGTGGATGTTGGTTTTGATGGTTATGCTCTCGGTGGATTGAGTGTCGGGGAGGGGCCGTCGGCCATGTATGATGTGGTCAATGAGTTTGGTTCTCTTCTGCCGGAAGAAGCTCCGCGCTATTTAATGGGAGTGGGAACCCCGGAGGATCTGCTGGTAGCCGTGGCTGCCGGTCTCGATATGTTTGATTGTGTGATGCCGACCCGGAATGCTCGTAACGGGATGTATTTTACCAGTTACGGGCCGCTTTCGATTAAACAAGCCCGTTTTCGTGAAGATCAAGAGCCTATCGATGCCGGTTGCGACTGTTATACCTGCTGTAACTTCAGCCGGGCTTATCTCAGGCATCTCTTTATGGCTAAAGAGATTTTATCTTCGGTGCTGGCCACGATTCATAACTTGCGTTTTTACCATAAATTAATGTACGGGATGCGCGAAGCCCTCGCCAGCGGCGAATTTCAGCGCTTTAAAGACTCTTTTTTGGCGGATTACAAGAGCCCTGAATGAGAAAGCCCTGATTTTGGTGTGGCCTTTTTTTTATGGTTTTTGTGATAATTTTTTTGTTTTTAATCTTAAATAGTGCCTGACCGAAAACCTGACAATTTTCTTGAGTGCAAGGCAGGCGCACTGCCAGCATTCCCGTTGGTCAAGATTTTAACCACAGGCATACATTAAGTATTCCGAGGATTAAAATTTGAGCCTAACGCCGCAATCGGGGAAATTGGCGGTTTTCGGTCGCGCACTAAATATTTAGAAGGAGAATTATATGTTAGGTGTAGCATTTGCGATGGGTCAGGGTGGTATAGGTGGTGGAGTTGCCGGTGGAATGGAAGGACTCAAATCATTTCTACCATTGATTTTGATGTTTGTAATCTTCTATTTTCTGCTGATCAGGCCGCAACAGAAACGCCAGAAGGAGCATAAGGCGTTGCTGGCCAATTTGAAGCGGGGTGATGAGGTGGTGACTGCCGGCGGTATGATGGGACGGATTACTAATGTTGCCGATACCTTTGTCACGGTTGAAGTGGCTGAAAAGGTTAGAGTTAAGGTCGCCCGCGGACAGATTATGTCGGTTATCAAGAGTGAAAACTGAGACTCTTTCGGGCTCTCTTCCGGTTTTTAATTAAAGACAACCTCCTTAGAATAATTTGGAGCAACTAACTGATGATTAAGAGTGTTAAACTGCGGCTGGCGATTGTTTTGGTAAGCGTCGTTTTGGCCCTGATCTATCTTTTCCCAACCATGAGCGGCAAAGTTCCTGGCTGGTGGGGAAATATTTTTCCGACGGAAAAAATTCATTTAGGACTTGATTTGCAAGGTGGTATTCATCTTCTTATGGAAGTCGATGTTGAAAAAGCCATGCATGTTTCGACCGATCGGATGACCGACAGCGTCAAGCGCATGTTGCTTGAAGAGAAAATCAAGGTTTTAGAGGTTACCCAAACCGAGACCGGAACCGTGAAGTTCATACTTGAAGATGCCAGCGAGCTTGAACATCTACAGACTTTTCTCGAAGAGCGGGTCCCGGCCTGGGAGCACATGTCAACTCAAGGTCCGGTTATTCACTATCTGGTGAGTGAAAAAGATCAAGATCGAATAGAAAAGCTGGCGCTTGACCAGGCGGTTGAGACCATGCGTAACCGGATTGACCAGTTTGGTGTGGCTGAACCGGAAATCAGGGTACAAGCTAACAACCGGATTCTGGTTCAATTGCCCGGGATCAAGGATACCCGACGGGCGATCGATCTGATCGGCAAAACCGCCCTGTTGGAGTTTAAACTGGTTAATGACCAGTTTGACCCGACCAAAATTACGGTTGCCGAACTGGGTAATAATCTCGAAGTTCTATATGAACAGACTCGCGATCCGGAAACCAATGCGGTCATCAGCAGACGTCCCTATGTTCTCGAAAAGAAGAGCTTGATGACGGGTGAGTATATTTCCAATGCCAATGTCCGTTTTAACAGCCAGTTTGGCGAGCCTTATGTCTCTTTGGAATTCAACTCCCAAGGGGCCAAACTTTTCGATAAGATAACGGCCGCCAGTGTCAAGCGCCGGCTGGCCATTATTCTTGATAATAATGTCTATTCAGCCCCCGTGATTCAGGAACGGATCTCCGGCGGCCAGGCTCAGGTCAGCGGTCGTTTTACGGCCAAAGAGGCCCACGATCTGGCGATTGTACTTAGGGCCGGGGCCTTACCGGCACCAATTCAGATTCTTGAACAGCGGGCCGTCGGACCTTCTTTGGGGCGTGATTCGATTCGTAACGGTTTTGTTTCGATGGTGGTTGGTTTTCTTCTGGTTGTAGTTTTCATGGTGATTTATTACCGTCTGAGTGGACTGGTGGCGAATCTGGCCCTGGTCTTAAATCTGCTTTTCATTATGAGTATCCTGGCTCTGGCTCAGGCAGCTCTGACCTTGCCGGGAATCGCCGGTATTGTTCTGACCATTGGTATGGCGGTTGATGCCAATGTCTTGATTTTTGAGCGCATACGTGAAGAGTTGCGTTTTGGTAAAACTCCCAGGGCTGGAATTGAGAGCGGCTATGGTAAAGCTTTTCTGACCATCATGGATGCCAATGTCACGACCTTGATTGCCGCCATTGTTCTTTATCAATATGGTACCGGGCCGATTAAAGGTTTTGCGGTGACCCTTTCTTTAGGGATTGTTTCCAGTCTTTATACGGCGATTTTTGTGACTCGTCTGGTATTTGATATAGTTGCCGAGCGGAACCCTTTGAAAAAACTTAGTATTTAACAACCCTGGAGAGCTACTTTATGCAGTTTTTTAATTCAGATAAGATGAACGTCGATTTTATCGGCAAACGTCGTCTTTTTATGATTGTTTCCGCAATTGCCATTCTTGTCGGTCTGGCTTCATTAATGGTTCGCGGCGGACTTAACTACGGTATCGATTTCGCCGGAGGAACCATGGTTCAGGTTCGCTTTGCTAACGATGTCGGATCCGATGAACTACGCCAAGCCTTGGCTGGGGTTGATATGGGTGATGTTTCAATCCAGCAGTTTGAGGATGAAGAGGCCCATGAATTTCTGATTCGGGTGGAGAAGTCAAAAACTGATTTGGTCGGTCTTTCGGACGAGATCAAGGTGGTTTTGGACGAAGTTTTCGGGTCTGAAAATGTTGATATCCGGCGGGTCGAAATGGTTGGCCCTAAGGTTGGTAAGGATCTTCGGCGTCAAGGAATGCTGGCGATTCTTTATGCCATGATCGGTATTTTGATCTATATCACCTTGCGTTTCGAGTTTCGTTTTGCTCTGGGAGCGATTGTTGCCCTGGCTCATGATGTGATGATTACGGTCGGGGTCTTTGCTCTGCTCAATAAGGAGTTTTCCCTGCCGATCGTCGCCGCTCTTTTAGCAATTGTCGGTTACTCTCTAAATGATACGATTGTCGTCTACGACCGGATTCGAGAAAACATGAAAGGCTCCGGTAAACTTGATTTTATCGGGACTGTCAACCGTTCAATCAACCAGACTATCAGTCGGACGATATTAACCTCGTTAACCACCATGTTGGTTCTGGTTAGTCTCTTTTTTCTCGGCGGCGGTGTGATTCATGATTTCGCCTTTGCCATGATTATTGGGGTTTTGGTCGGTACTTATTCGTCGATTTTTATCGCCAGTCCTGTGGTTATCTCGATGCAGCCGAAAAAAAAGTAGTGCTATGCTCAGCTTGAGCGAGATATTTTGCAGTCTTCAAGGGGAGTCCACGTTTGTTGGACTTCCCTGTGTTTTTGTCCGTCTGGCCGGTTGTAATCTTGATTGTTGTTATTGTGACACGGGCTATGCACGAACCGCTAGCGATGGCGAAAAAGTCTCTATTAAGGAGATCGTGGAGCGGGTCTCAGGCTTTAAGGTGCCGTTGGTTGAGTTGACCGGGGGTGAGCCTCTACTGCAAAAAGAGACTCCTAAATTGGTCAGGCAACTGCTGGAGTTGGATTACACGGTTCTGGTCGAGACCAACGGCTCTTTCGATATCAGTCCCCTTGACTACCGGACCCACCTGATTATCGATATCAAAACCCCGGGCAGCGGCATGGCCGAAAGTTTTCACTTTCCCAATTTACCTCTTCTTCAACCTCACCATCAAGTCAAATTTGTTTTGGTCGACGAGGCCGATTTCTTTTGGAGCCTCGACTTCATAAAACATCACCTGCTAAAATCAAAGTCCAAAGAAATTATTTTCAGTCCCGTAGTTACATCTTTCAAACCCGCAATCCTGGCCGAGTTGATGCTTGAACATCGGGTTCGAGCTCGTCTCCAGCTTCAGTTGCATACTTTACTGTGGCCGGATTGTGATCGGGGCCGTTGATAAAGCATTACAATCTGTAGTGAAAATGATTGACAGGATGTAACTACTCAGGTTCCCACTATAAAGCTACAGCAAATGGCGGCGAACATTGCTTCGCTCCCATAAACGGGGTCAAAGCTGGGGTGCTAACGCACCTTGTACCAGCAATGACCCCCAATCCCGGCAGTTTTGCAGAGGCACCTGAATAGCGCCTTCGGACCGCCGCTGCGGCCACATATTTAGAAGTACGTAATGTCGCTTTTTTAAATTGGCCACGGACTCTCACAGACTAAAGCCTTTTGTCTGTGTGAGTCCGTGTGGGTCTGTGGCTAAAAAGCAGTTACTTGGAAGTTACGACAGGATTAAATCTTGCTGGTAATTTTTCTTAAAGTATTTTACTATCCTATCGATTATTTTGTGATAGAGGTTCGCTAGTTAATAACTATTGATGCCCTCGTAAAAAGTCACGGGATGGCTAAGTAAAAATTTCGATATACAAGATGTTGTGGTTTTTCAGGCGCGAGACCATACATGTAGT
>DAOVTG010000025.1 GCA_030633185.1 Deltaproteobacteria bacterium | reverse complement strand
GCTCTGCTGGGAGCCCTGATCCTGATCCCTCTAACTGAAGTTTTGAGAATTGTCCTGCCAGCCGAGTTGAGTAATGCCCGTTATCTGCTCTTTGGCCTGCTCATCGTCTGCATGATGCGCTGGCGACCGGCGGGGCTTTTACCGGTTCAAAAAGAGTGATGGCTAAGCGTAAAACAGGCGAAATTCTTCTTCAGGCTCACAAAGTGGTCAAGAAATTTGGTGGGCTGACGGCGGTCAAAGAGGTTTCTCTTGCGGTCAGATCCGGCGAGATTGTTGGTTTGATCGGCCCCAACGGGGCTGGTAAAACCACCTTTTTTAATTGTCTCAACGCCATTACCGTACCGACCTCGGGGGAGATTGTCTTTGCCGGTCACAGTCTGGCCAGCCAGGTAAGTCCGGCAACCGGGCGCCTGGTTTTTCGTTTAAGTCTTCTTTTTGTCCTGCTTTCACTACTCTGGCTGCCCTTGGTTTTAGGGGTTGTCTGGCCGGAGTCCTACTTTCGCTTAGAAGCCGTACTCTCACTTTCAGTTCTGGCCCTTTTTCGTATCTATCTGTTGCGGCCTTTAAGCCGTTTTCGGCCCTGGAGCAGGTTGTTGCTGATTATCTTTGTTCTGGTCGATGGTATCTGTGCGGCCAGCTGGCTCTGGCGTAGTGCCGAGTTTGCAGAAGTCAGTTTCTTCGGTCTTTTCCCTTTCTATCCACTATTTGTGCCGGGAACTCTTTTACTGTTGATTGCGGCCCCGATCTTCTTGTTCATATTTAATCTTTCGCAGATAAAGCAAGCTTTTGGTCAGCATTTAAGAGCCGATACCATCACCCGGTTGGGGATCGGTCGGACTTTTCAGAATATCCGCCTTTTTTCATCCCTGTCGGTTCTGGATAATGTTAAACTGGGTCGCCATTGTCGTACCCGGGCCAATTTTTTCGGGATTGTCGCAGGCTTGCCTCAAGTCCGCAACGAAGAGCGGGATTCAGCCAAAAAAGCGGCGGAATGTTTACGTTTTGTCGGTCTTGGCAAACAGCTTGAGAGCCGGGCCGGTTCACTGTCTTATGGTGATCAGCGCCGTCTGGAGATCGCCCGGGCTCTGGCAACCGAACCTAAACTGCTGCTTTTGGATGAACCGGCGGCCGGGATGAATCCGACCGAGTCGGCTGACCTCATTACCCTGGTGCGCCGGATCAGTGAGGGTGGGATTGCAGTTTTGATTATTGAGCACGATATGAAGGTGATAATGAATCTGGCCGACCGTATCTATGTTCTCGATCATGGTGAACTTATATCCTCCGGGACTCCGGTCGAGGTTCGCAGTGACGAAAAAGTGATTGAAGCCTATTTGGGGGTTGCCCAGCATGCCGCTTCTGAAACTTGAAAATATCCACTACTATTACGGCAATATCCACGCCTTGAAAGGGATTGATCTTGAGGTTTATGCCGGTGAGATCAGAGCCCTGATCGGTGCCAATGGGGCCGGAAAATCAACGACCCTGATGGCGATCAGCGCGATTTTTAAGCCGCAACGAGGTGAGATTCTTTATCATGGTACGTCGCTGGTCAACCGGGCACCGGATGAGATTGTTAAGGCCGGGCTTTGCCAGGTGCCGGAAGGGCGGCGTATATTCCCGGGCTTGACGGTTCAGGAAAACCTTGAAATGGGGGCCTATTGTCGGCGGGTAAAATCTGCGATTGCCGCCGATCTCGAAATGGTTTATGATCTTTTCCCGGTATTGGGCGAACGGCGGCGGCAGGCCGGTGGTACGCTTTCCGGGGGTGAGCAGCAGATGTTGGCGATTGGTCGTGCCCTGATGTCGCAGCCGCAGCTGCTCTTGCTTGATGAGCCCTCTTTGGGGTTAGCCCCCTTAATGGTGGAAAAGATTTTTTCAATTATAGAACAGATTGCCGGGGAGGGGATTACCATCCTGCTGGTCGAACAAAATGCTCACGCTGCCCTGAACCTGGCCGATTACGGTTATGTCATGGAAACCGGTAAAATCATTCTCGAGGCTCCGGCCAAAGAGTTATTACATGATGAACGGGTCAAAAAGGCCTATTTGGGGGAATAGTCTCCTCCTCCTCCCACCTCGTAAGTAGTTTTATAAGTTAACCCGTAGGTTGGGTTAGCCCCCAAGGCGTAACCCAACAAATTATCTTGGCTTTTCATCATGGCCATTTGGTTTGAATTTGTTGGATTACGCTTTGCTAACCCAACCTACGATTGCTTAAATTGGAAGACTTTCAGCGCAGCGTAACCCAACAAATTGTCTAAACAAATGTCGAGCCTAAACTTGACTTTTGTTTTTACATGGTTTATCGTGGTGTCCACCTTTGTTTTTACATGGTTGATTAAGGTTTAGGCTAATTCTTCTGAAATTACTGCAAGATGCCATTACCGAGAACGATAACCGAAAAGATTGTCTCCTGTCTCTCTAACCATGAGATTATCTTTCTCTTGGGAACCCGGCAGACGGGCAAGACCACTTTGACTCGGTTGGTGGCGGAAGCATCCTCTTTCAAGAGCCCGGAAATCTTCTTCTTTGATTTTGAAGATAAGGAGATCAGGGCACTTTTCGATACCGGTTCAGTCTCTGCCTTGCGACAAATACTGAAACTGGAAGGGGTAAATCCTGAAATTTCGAATCTCCTGATTTTTGATGAAATTCAGTTGCTTAGTGACCCAGCCAATCTCTTAAAACTATTGCACGATCATTTCCCCGCCTTGAAGATTATTGCCACCGGGTCGTCAAGCCTGCGCATTAAACATAAATTTTCCGATTCTCTGGCTGGCCGCAAACGAATATTCCTGATTCAACCCTTGAGTTTTGATGAATTCCTGCTTTTTAAAGGTGAAGAGCGCCTGCTTAACGCCAGAAAACTGTTTCGTCAGTCATCCGGGCTCGAAAGACTGGATCTGAGTGATCTGATTCAGGGATATCAGGACGCATTTCTCAGGCTTTTGGAAGAGTATCTGATTTATGGTGGATATCCCGAGGTCGTACTGGTCGAGGGTAAAATTGCGAAGATCGAGAAGCTTGATTCGATAGCCACCTCATATATTCAGAAAGATATCCGGGAAGTTGGCAATATTGCCAATCTTGAGGCCTACAACAATCTCTTGAAATATCTGGCTGTCAATTTGGGGGCTCAGTTTAATCTGACTTCGGCCCAGGCAACCGTGGGCATTTCGGCATCAACTTTAAAGAAATATCTCGAACTACTCTGCGAAACCTTTATTGTCGCCGAGCTTCCTCCTTTCTTCACCAATAAGAATAAAGAGATTTCCAAAAGTAAAAAGATCTTTTTTCATGATACCGGTATTCGTAATCTGCAGATCAGGAATTTTAGCGCTGTCGATCTGAGAACCGATATTGGGTCCTTATATGAAAATTTTGTCTTTAACGTATTTGACCGGGAGCGAGATCTTTCTATCACCAACTATTTCTATCGTACTCAGGTGCAGACGGAGATTGATTTTGTGGTAGAAAGGGAGGCGAACTTTAAGGTTTTTGAAGTCAAAGCAGGGCACTTTTCCAGGCCGGTTAAGGCGATGCGCGAATTTGCCAAGAAATATTGCAGCCCGATCAAAGAGGTCAGCCAAACCGTAATCAACCGATCACACCTGGGCCAAAGTGGCGAAGTCTCCTTTCTCCCCCTCTATCTGTTGTGATTATAAAAAATATTATCAATGAATTCGAAAACCAGTAGTAAACCCGTAGGTTGGGTTAGCCCCCAAGGCGTAACCCAACAAAATTGTCTCCTCTTGGTTTTTCATCATGGCCTTTTGGTTTGAAATTGTTGGGTTACGCTTCGCTAACCCAACCTACAACCTACAATCTACATTCTGCATTTAACATCCAACATCCCTGTAACTTTTAATGGGTAACCCGGCATTTAACCATGCAATATCGCCGTGCAAATATTTCCGGAGGTTCATTCTTTTTTACTCTGGTGACTGAAAAGCGGCGGGCGTTGTTTGGTGACCGGGAAAATGTTGACGTTTTGCGAGAGGCGTTTCGCAACGTAAAGGCCAAACGCCCTTTTGTCATTGACGCTATCGTCATTATGCCTGACCACCTGCACTGTATCTGGACGCTGCCGCCAGGTGACGGAGATTTTTCCGTGCGTTGGCGCCTTATTAAAACCTGGTTCACCAAACATTGCCGGGCCGAGTTGCGTGCGCCGCAGGGGTACTCTCGGCACCAAAAAAATGAACAATCTTTATGGCAACGTCGTTTTTGGGAACATACTTTACGTGACGAAACTGACTTTGCCCGGCATGTTGAGTATATTCATTATAATCCGGTTAAACATGGTTATGTTGATACCCCCGGTGAGTGGCCATACAGCAGTTTTCAAAGGTATGTTGCCGCCGGCACTTTCCCCGCCAATTGGGGCTCGGGTGGCGTTATCTTTGAAGACGTTGGCTGCGAATGAGAGATGTGATGTTGGGTTACGCTTTGCTAACCCAACCTACGACTACGAAACTGTTGCGTGACGAATTTAAAGATTCATAAATAATGTAGGTTGGGTTAGCCCCCAAGGTGTAACCCAACTGGGGAAATGGTGACGTTGCAAGTTCGGAGTTCTCAATTTGTGGAGACGAAAAACTCAATAAACACCCGATAAATGCCGGTAGAGAATCGGTAGGTTGGGTTAGCCCTCAAGGCGTAACCCAACAAAGTGTTTTCGATGGGGTAATTGTTTGATGATTGGTGCCTTAGACGCATAAAAACACCTTGTAAAATATTCATTAACCGACTATTAACACCTTGTATTGTGTGCAATGTGATTGACGGGGTGGGGTGATGACTGTTTTTAGGCGGGATATAGATGAGTCGTTGATTAGTTGGAAGCAAAGTCAAATAAGACTTCCTTTACTGCTTCGCGGGGCTCGTCAAGTAGGAAAAACTTTTTCAGTTATCAGCTTTGGTCGGCGGCATTTTCAAAATTGTGTCGTCGTTAATTTTGAAGAACGGGCTGAATTCTCTTCCTGTTTTACGACTTTCAATATCTCTGAAATTTTGGAAAAAATTTCAGTTCTGACGGCTTCGGAGATCACTCCAGGCGAAACTCTCCTGTTTTTAGACGAAATTCAAGAGTGCCCGGCGGCGATTACAGCGCTCCGCTATTTTCATGAAAAGCTACCGCAATTGCATGTCATAGGGGCAGGCTCATTGTTGGAATTTGTTTTTCGCAGTGAGGCTTTTCGAATGCCGGTCGGACGGGTTAGCTCTCTTTTTATGCAGCCCATGACTTTAGCTGAGTTCATCGATGCTCAAGGGGGGAGTAAGCTGAATGGCTATCTGAATAAAATCCATCTCGAAGATAGTTTAGAGCCCTTCTATCAGCAGGAATTTGAACGGATTTTGCGTCGCTATCTGCTGGTCGGCGGAATGCCAAAAGTCGTTGCTGCCTATTTGGACAATGCGACAAGTGAAGAGTTAAAAATATTACAAACAGGTATTCTCCAAACTTATCGAATGGATTTCTCCAAGTATGCTTCAACCTCCAGCCATAAATACTTAAAAGAAGTATTTATGGCTGCACCGGGTTTGGTTGGTCAACAGTGTAAGTATAGTCATATCAATCCAAATATTCAGTCACGAGATCTGAAAAGTGCCCTACAGTTGTTGGTTGAGGCCCGTTGTTTGACACCTGTATACCACTCTTCCGGTCAAGGTATACCACTAGCAGCTCAGATCAATCAGGCCCGGTTTAAACTTCTTTTTCTTGATGTCGGACTTATGCAAAGGGCTCTGGGGTTGGAAGCTGAATTACTGTTGGCTGAAAATCTTGAAATGGTAAACCGGGGCAGTTTGGCCGAGCAGTTTGTTGGTCAGGAGTTGTTGGCTTCGCAGCCTGATTACGAAGAGAAAAATATCTATTTTTGGGCTCGGGAGAAAAAGAGTAGTTCGGCTGAGGTTGATTTCCTTGTCGTTATTGAGAATAAGGTTATTCCGGTAGAGGTAAAATCCGGGAAAACCGGCCGTCTCAAAAGTCTTCGACTATTTTTGGATGAGCATCCCGAAACCCCTTTTGCTATCCGTTTTTCGCTTCATGATTTATCTTTATATGACCGAATACTCTCAATTCCGCTCTACATGGTTGGAGAGTGGCGAAGATTGGCAGGAGCTATGATAGCGGGGCACCAATCGGGAGTAAAAGCTATTGATCAAGGACAATCTTAAAGAAAACATGTTGGGTTACGCTTCGCTAACCCAACCTACGACACTTAAAGTTGGGAATCGGTAGGAATCTGTAGGTTGGGTTAGCCCGCAAGGCGTAACCCAACAAATTGCAATTTAGGGAGAATAACATGACAAAACAAATAGTTTGGCGAGTCGAAAAATCGTGGTCGGTAACAGAGTTAGGTTTGCGGGCTTTTCTCTTGCCTGATGAGCAGGTTTTTTTTACACTTTGCCAGGAACTGGAAGATAAATTAAAGGTTTTCAAAGAGCGTAAACTTGAAAAATCCCTGCTTTTGAGTGGGCCGGAGCTGACGTCGGCTGATTATTTTATACCGCTTAATCAGTTTAAGTATCTTAATATCTGGGAAGCCGTAAAATGTGCGGCTTCCCAGGCTTATAAAGAAGCAAAATCTCTGCAGATCTCGCCTTTAGTGCTGGTGCTTGATGCTTCTGCGGCGAGTGGTTTTCATAAAAAAGCGCTGGAGGGGATTATTCTGGGAGCCTACGCTTACGAGCAGTTTAAGGGCAAAGTCCCAAGTGAAAATAAGGATAACGATAAAGAAGATTTTTGTCCAGAAGTTGTCTTTGTTACCGGAGGTCTTGACCTTCAGCTTATTAACAATGAGTTGAAACGGTTGGAGACGGTCTGTCAGGTTGTCAACCGGGTGCGTGATCTGGTTAATCATCCGCCCTCCTATCTGGGACCGGAAGAGTTTGTTGATGAAGCTGTAAAAAGTGCGGGTCGTTGTGGTTTGCAAATTGATCTTATGGATGAAAATCGTCTTTTAAAAGAGGGTTATAACGGTCTTTTGGCAGTTGGCCGCGGCAGTTGCAAACCGCCGCGCATGGTCACCTTGACTTATGAACCTAAAGCTTTTAAAAAAGATAAACCACCGCATGTAGTATTGGTTGGTAAAGGTATTACTTTTGATTCCGGTGGGCTTTCGCTTAAACCGGGAGCTTCGATGGTTGACATGAAATCCGATATGGCCGGGGCCGCCGCCGTGCTTGGGGCTATGGAAATTATCGGTCAACTTGGAGCCCAAGTCAAAGTCACAGGGATTCTGGCGCTGGCCGAAAATATGCCGAGCGGTGAAGCTCAGGCCCCGGGCGATATTATCGTTATGAAGAATGGTAAATCGGTGGAGGTCAAAAATACAGATGCCGAGGGCCGTCTTATTCTCGCTGATGCCTTGCAGTTGGGAGCCTCTTTGAGGCCTGACTACATGGTTGATGCCGCGACCCTGACCGGTGCCTGTCGGGTGGCTCTGGGGATTCAAGTGGCTGCGATCCTGGGGCGTGATCGTGATTTAATCACCCGACTCATTCAGGCCGGTGAAGAGAGCGGTGAGATTCTTTGGGAACTGCCGTTCGAAAAGGCCTACATAGAGGGTATGAAGTCTGATTTTGCCGATATCTCCAATATCGGTAACAGCGCTTATGGCGGAACGATTACGGCGGCCCTCTTTTTAGGCGAGTTTGTCCCCGAGGAGATTCCCTGGGCCCATCTCGATATCGCCGGTCCCGCTTACCCCGGGAAAAAATGGAAATATTTCGCCCCCGGTGCCACCGGTTTTGGAGCTCGGGTTTTGGCTGGTTTGGTGAAGAACCTGTCAAAATGACGATGCCTTTGGTTAGTGTTATTATCCCGACGTTCAATCGAGCCCAACCGCTGATTCGGGCGGTGGCCTCGGTTCTGGGCCAGAGCTGGTCGAATCTCGAAATCATTGTTGTCGATGATGGCTCGACCGACAGTAGTATCGAGCTTTTACATAACCGATTCGGGTCGAGCATCAGGCTCTTAGGCTTACCCCGTAATCGTGGGGTTAGCTATGCTCGTAACCGGGGTATCGAACTGAGTCGGGGATCGTTTATCGCTTTTCTTGATTCCGACGATCTCTGGCAGCCGGAAAAAACCGAACGTCAGCTTGCCTTTATGCAGGCCGAGCCCGATATCTTGATTTCCCAAACCGATGAGATCTGGATCCGTAACGGTAAACGGGTTAATCCCTGTAAACACCATCAAAAACCTTCCGGCTTAATCTTTGCCGAGTGTCTGCCGCTCTGCGTCGTCACTCCTTCAGCCGTGATGATGCGGCGCCGTTTTTTTGCTCAAATTGGTCATTTTGATGAAACTCTTCCGGCCTGCGAGGACTACGACCTCTGGCTTCGAACCGCCTGCCGTTATCCCATCCCTCTGTTGGCCGAAAAACTGGTGACTAAATACGGTGGTCATGAAGACCAGCTTTCACGCACCATTCCGGCTCTTGATCTCTATCGGATTCGTTCATTGATAAAAATTATCAGCAGTGGTATTCTGACATCCTCACAGAAAACTTCAGCCCTTGCCACTCTTAAACCTAAAAGTAAAATCTATCTTAAAGGCTGCCGCAAACGCGGCCGCACCAAGGAAGCTGCCGCGTTAGAGCAATTGATTAAAAAGCTTGCGGACTGAACTTGAGTTTGGGATTTGGTGTAATGTAGATTTATTTTTCGTAACTATTCAGATGCCGTTTGCAAACTGTCGGGATTGGGGTCATTGCTGGCATAAGGTGCGTTAGCACCCCAGCTTTGACCCCGTTTATGAGGGCGAAGCAATGTTCGCCGCCATTTATTGTGGCTTTATGGTGGGTAACTGAATAGTTACTGTTTTTCAGATATTAATAATGTTAATAATGTCAGCATAGCCAGCCTCTGGCGATAAGATTGTAGAATAGTGACGTAGAATGAATAATAATCCTATAGGTATATTTGACTCAGGAGTAGGTGGGCTTTCAGTCGCACGAAGTATTAGGAGAAAATTACCTGATGAAGATTTGATTTATATAGCAGACTCATTCTATGCTCCTTATGGCGATAAATCGAAAGAGTTTATTTTCCTGCGATCATCTTATATTTTTGATTATTTAATCAGTCGAAACGTAAAAGCAATTGTTGTGGCTTGTAATACCGTTACAGTTAGCGTTATTGATAATCTGCGTTACAAGTACTCAATCCCGATTATTGGTGTGGAGCCCGGGATTAAACCGGCTGTAGCAGTAAGTAAGAGTGGTATTGTTGGAGTATTGGCGACCGAACAAACTGTGAATAGCATATCGTTTAGAAATTTAATAAATCGGTTTACAGATCATGCTCGTATAGAAACACAGTCATGTCCCGGTCTTGTGGAGTTAGTGGAAACCCAGAAAATTGAAGGACAAGAAATCAGATTTATGTTGGAAAAATATGTTACGCCAATGTTAGATAAAGGAGCTGATACTATTGTAATGGGATGTACTCATTTTGCATTTCTAACAAAAATATTGAGAGAGATAATTGGTAGTGAATTAAAGATAATAAATACACATCAAGCAGTTGCAGCCGAAACTTCAAGACGGCTGAATGTGAATAATTTATTAACGCTTGGAACGCAGGGTGGAGATGAAGAGTTTTTAAGCAGCAATGTTCATAAGAACACATCGTTGCTGTTTGAAAAATTGTGGGGAGAACAGGTCGCAGTCAGTAGTTTTACATAAAAATGCTAACGAAGGTAAATGCACTCGAGTCGTGGTAGAAGCTCAGGGATTGAGGAGATCGTTGTATGGGTAACTATTCTGTTGTTGTTTTTGATTTTGAGACCACTGGTCTATCACCGGGATATGGTGACCGGGCCATCGAAATTGGGGCGGTTTTGCTTGAAAACAATCGAATCACTGATCGTTTTCAAAGTTTAATGAATCCCGGGATGCGGATTAATTCATTTATCGAGTCGTATACCGCTATCAGTAACAAGATGGTAAAGGCGGCCCCGCCTTGCGCAGAGGTTATGGAAGAGTTTGCTGAATTCATAGGAGATCATCCTTTGGTTGCTCACAACGCTTCTTTTGATCGTAAATTTCTCGACTCGGAATTCAGATTTATCGGAAAGTCCGGAAACCGTGAAATGGCCTGCTCCATGCTGGCGGCGCGACGGGTGTACCCGGAGGCCCCCAATCATCAACTTGGAACCCTCGTTCGCTACTGTGGAATTGATACCGATGGAACATTTCATAGAGCTCTTGCGGATGCCGAAATGACCGGCCATCTCTGGATTTCAATGATTGCTGAAATCAAGAAAGTTTTTGGCCTTAAGCAAGTATCATTTGACCTGATGCGGAAATTATCCAAGATAACCAAGGCCAAGGTTCCGGCCTATATCGAAATTTTTACTTAGCCATCCCGTGACTTTTTACGAGGGCATCAAGATTGACCATGTTATTTTTTTTGCAAGCCCAATAGAGTGTAGAAGGCAGGGTGGGTGGAAAAACTGGTTGCAGGTAGATTTTAAGCTATGACATCAAGGTTTTGGCCTAAGCCGCCTTCGGCGAGAATCAGGGCTACTTGCTGTTGTGCTTCAGCAATTTGACTGAGCATGGCGGCTTGCGTTTGCAGGCTGGTTTGTTGCTGTTGGGCGGCGACTGCTATGGTTATCATGCTGTCGCTTGATGCGGAACTGATTTCCATAAATACTCCCAATAAAAGACGCTTTAAAACCTTTCCTCTCTTATCGACAATAAATAGCCAAGCTTTAGTTTTTTATCGAATTTTTTATGGGGTCTGATTTATGTCTATCGTTTCACAAGGTTTTGCTTGTTTGATTTTAGGCCCGATAAAGGGCTTGACATTTGTTTACAGTATATATTAAAGGGCCTCTTCTTGTGTTTTTATTATCAAGGCCTAGGAGGCTGTCCGAGAATAGAAATTTTTTCTCAGCTCAGCATTGTTTTCAAAAAATAACGCCGAGCTGGGGAAAAAAGACGTTCTCGGACAACCTCCTAGATGGTTTTGTGAAAAAACAGCAACAGTTTTAGTCCGGGTGAATGCCAGGCTTGGTTATTAATGTAACTTGATTTTAAGGAGTGAAATCGTGAACAGGATTGTCGCGAAAGAGGAGTTCTCACAGAACCCGAGCGTCAAGATGATGCAGATTGAAGCACCGCGCATCGCCAGGAAGGCGAAAGGTGGTCAGTTTATTGTCTTTCGTCTTAATGAAACCGGTGAAAGGGTGCCGTTGACGGTGGCCGACACCGATCCGGAAAAAGGTCTGGTCACCATAATTTTTCAGGAAGTCGGCAAGAGTACCATGGCTCTTGGTAAACTTGAAGTGGGCGATTGTCTGGCCGATTTCATCGGCCCGCTTGGTCAACCCACGCATATGGGTGATTTTGGCACCGTGCTTTGCGTTGCTGGCGGTATCGGGATTGCCCCGACTCATAATATCGTCAAGGCTTTAAAAGCCAATGGCAATAAGGTTATCTCGATTCTTGGGGCGCGAACCAAAGATCTTCTTTTCTGGGAAGATAAGATGCGGGATTTAAGTGATGAGCTCTATGTTTGCACCGACGACGGCTCGTATGGAATTCACGGTCTGGTAACTAAGGTCGAACAGGAGCTTTTGGAGAAAAATCGGGAAACCGGTGAGATCGGCTTGGTGATCGGTATAGGGCCGCCGATTATGATGAAATTTGTCTGTAAAACCTCTGAACCGTTCGGGATTGAGACTTTGGTCAGTCTGCCGACGATTATGGTTGATGCGACGGGTATGTGTGGTGCTTGTCGGGTAACGGTTGGCGGTGAAACTAAATTTGTCTGTGTCGACGGGCCTGAGTTTGATGGTCATAAGGTTGATTTTGACGAGATGCTGAAACGTCAGGGTATCTACTTGGAACAGGAAAAAGTGGCGGTCGAACGCTACCAGCACGGCGATACTTGTGGTTGCTGTGATGAATGCGGAGGTGATAAGTAATGGCTGAAGAGAAGAAGGTAAACAAAGCAAAAAAACTGCCCCGTCACCCGATGCCGGAACAGGATGCCAAAGTCCGGGCCCACAATTTCGAAGAGGTTCCGTTTGGTTACTCAAATGAGACCGCAATGCTGGAAGCGAGTCGTTGCCTGCGTTGTAAAAAGCCGAAATGTATTGAGGGTTGCCCGGTAAACGTCAAAATTCCGGAATTTATCGGCCTGATTGCCGATGGTGATTTTCTTAAAGCCGCCCACAAACTGAAAGAAACCAACGCACTGCCTGCGGTTTGCGGTCGAGTTTGCCCCCAGGAGAGCCAGTGTGAGGCGTTATGTGTGCTTACCAAAAAGGGAGAATCTGTGGCGATTGGTCGGCTCGAGCGTTTTGCGGCTGACTATGAGCGGGCTCAGGGTAAAATTGAACTTCCCGAAGTTAAACCGGCAACCGGTAAGAAGGTTGCGGTTATCGGCGGCGGCCCGGCCGGATTGACGGTGGCCGGTGATCTTATCAAACTGGGACATCAGGTGACGATATTTGAAGCCCTGCACAAAACCGGCGGGGTTCTGGTTTATGGAATTCCCGAATTTCGTCTGCCCAAAGCGATTGTTCAGGCCGAGGTCGATTATCTCAAAGCCTTGGGCGTTGAAGTTGTTGAGAGCTATGTTGTCGGTCAGATTGAGACCGTTGATGAGCTTTTAGAGCGGTTTGATGCCTGTTTTATCGGAACCGGGGCTGGCTTGCCGGTCTTTATGAATATTGAGGGCGAAAATCTTAATGGCGTCTATTCGGCCAATGAGTATCTGACCCGTTCAAACCTGATGAAAGCTTACCTCTTTCCCGAATATGATACACCGATTGTCAAAGGGGGACGGGTTGCGACCTTTGGCGGTGGTAACGTTGCTATGGATTCATCACGAACGGCTTTGCGTTTAGGGGCGGAAAAATCCTATATTATCTATCGTCGTTCGATGGATGAGATGCCGGCTCGTGACGAAGAGATCCATCATGCTGGTGAAGAGGGGGTCGAATTCCTTCTTTTGGCTAATCCCGAGCGCCTTATTGGTGACGAAAAAGGTTGGCTGACCGGGGTTGAGTGCATCAAGATGGAGCTTGGCGAGCCCGATGAGTCCGGCCGCCGTCGGCCGGTAGCGATCGAAGGTTCTGAATTTGTGGTTGAGGTTGACACCGTGGTGGTTGCCATCGGTAATGGTCCTAATCCATTGGTACCGTCAACTACACCTGATCTAAAGACTAACCGCTGGGGAAATATCGACGCCGATCCGGAAACCGGAGCCACGAATATGCCGGGAGTCTATGCTGGCGGTGACATTGTCACCGGAGCGGCCACCGTGATCCAGGCAATGGGGGCTGGTAAAATAGCGGCGGTTGCCATGCATGAGTATTTGAGCGAAAAATAAACGACTCAATTTAAATTTAAACTAAAAAGGCCGGCAGATTTCAATCTGCCGGCCTTTTTTATGGGCTTCATTGTTCGGGTATTTCGGAACAGTGTTTTATTGTAGTTGTCGCATTTCGTCTGCAGTATACAATATTTGCTAAATATCGGTTTTTGTTATTGTTTACAATTAAGTGAAATTATTAATTCTTTTTCAGCTTGAAAGGGTGTAAAAAAAATCTTGACTTTGCATTTTTAATGGATTATGTCTCTCCCGCTTTTTCACTTTAGGTTGTTTTAAAATGGCCTTGCACAAAGGTCGTACGGTGCTTGTTTTCCGATCCGGATCTGTGCAAACCGGGTTGCCTCAACCCGGATTCAGGGGGGTTTGTTAATGCCTGCTCCGCATGTTCTTGATTTCGTCTATATTATCGTGGTTCTGGCTGGTGGTATTATTGCCGGGGTCGCACCTTTCGTTATTTCCGATATTTTCCGTCCCCGAACCGTTAATAAAAAGACCTTGCTTACCTACGAGTGCGGCATGGATCCTTTCGGTTCAGCTTGGGATATTCGTTTCGGGGCGGCCTATTATCTCTACGCCCTGATTTTTCTTGCTTTCGATGTTGATATTCTCTATCTCTTCCCGGTTGCCGCAGCCTATGATCGTGTATCTGGACTGCATGGGGTGTTGGTGCTGTTTATTTTTGTTGGAATTTTGACCTTGGCAATCGCATATGTGTGGGTTAAAGGAGTTTTTACGTGGGCGATCAAGAGAGAGGCAAGTTAAACGTTCACTCATACTCGGCCGAGCTCCAGGCTCGGCTTGAGAGAGGGGCGCCGGGTGATGATCTTGTAGTTCATGATCCGGGTCCGTTATATAAGCACAAACTGGCCGATGATATCTTTAATCTTTGTCGGGCTAATTCGCTTTGGCCGATGACTTTCGGTTTGGCTTGTTGTGCTATCGAGATGATGAGTCTGGGGATGGCCCGTTTTGATATTTCTCGTTTCGGTTCGGAAGTGTTTCGACCCTCACCGCGTCAGAGTGATCTGATGATTGTCGCCGGTACCGTCAACAAAAAGATGGCTTCGGTGGTGATGACCCTCTACGATCAGATGCCCTCTCCCAAATGGGTTATCGCCATGGGCAACTGTGCGATATCCGGCGGCCCTTTCGCGGTTGAAGAGAACTACAATGTGGTCGAAGGGATCGATAAATTGATTCCGGTTGATGTCTATGTACCCGGCTGTCCGCCGCGTCCCGAAGGTCTGCTTGAGGGGATTTTGAAACTTCAGGAGAAGATTGCCGGGGTTCGTCATCCGTTCCCCCAGAGGAAGATATCCGATGCACCCAGCTACTGAGAAACTTATCAGCGCTTTGTCCAAGTTGCCGGTTTCGGTTGAAGCCTGTGACTACCAAGAGCGCGGCTACCATTTCGAGATTGACCTTGAGGTTGACAAAGTGCGGGCCCTGGCCGAATGTATGCTTGCGCAAGGTATGTATCTGGTTTTTGTCGGCGGTTTGCATGTCAAACCGGCGATCGAGATTGTCTACCAGTTTGCCAGCTATGAAAGGGCCTGTCGTTTTGTCGTGCGAGCGGTCGTTAAAGCTGATAACTCGATGCCGACAATCTCCGATATCTATCAAGGGGCTAACTGGCACGAGCGCGAAACCAGAGATTTCTACGGCGTCGTTTTCACCGATCATCCCAATCTTGTGCCTTTGATTTTGGCGGAAGAGGATGTCGATCTGAAACCTTTGCTAAAAAAGGACGAGGATCTCAAGGAGATGGCTGAGGTGCGCTGGGCGCCTCCGATAGAGGAAAAAACCGAAGCAGAGAAGGCGGAACAGGGCTGATGGGAAATTTAGCTGGAAATGGTGCTGTGCATGTCGATCTTGAGCCAGCAGCCGACATCCTCAAGGATAATCACTACTATCTCAACATGGGGCCGCAGCATCCCAGTACGCACGGGGTTATGCGGGTTTTGTTGGAGATGGATGGCGAGTATATCGTCAACCCGCAACCGGTTTTAGGCTATGGTCATCGCATGCAGGAGAAGATGGGTGAGCATAAAAACTGGATGGCTTTCATGCCCAATACCGGGCGCATGGATTATGCTGCAGCACTTCCTTACAATCACGGTTTTGTCGCTCTTTTTGAACGTCTCTGTGGGATTGAGGTTCCGATCCGGGCTGAATATATCCGGGTTATCACGTCGGAGCTTAACCGTTTGGTAAGTCACCACCTCTGGATGGGCGCATTTCTTCTTGATTTGGGAGCCTTTACTCCGATTCTCTATACCTTTGATGATCGTGAACAGGTGCTTGATATCCTGGAAGATATTACCGGTTCCCGTTTGACCTACTGTTATTTCAGGGTCGGCGGGGTCTGTAAGGATATCGACGATAATTTTGTCGAAAAAACCCGGGCTTTTATCAAGCGCCAGCGGGAGCGTTTCGATATCTACAATGACTTGGTTACCGGCAACATTATCTTTATCAAACGAGCCGAAGGGGTGGGGGTTATCAGCCCGGAGATGGCTTGCCGTTATGGGGTTACCGGGCCGGTTTTAAGAGGCTCCGGAATTGCCTATGATGTACGTAAAAACGAGCCCTATTCAGTCTATCCAAACTTTGATTTCGAGATCCCGGTTGGTTCCAACGGCGACTGTCTTGATCGCTATATGGTACGTCTACAGGAGATGGAGCAGAGCTTGAGGATTATTGAGCAGGCTCTGGATCAGCTTCCCGATGGGCCTTTTCTTGGGAAGGTGCCGAAAAAACTGAAAATGCCGACTGGCGACTGTAGTTCTGCGGTTGAGTCGGCCCGGGGTGAGCTGACCTATTATCTGGTCAGCGGTGGTGGCGATATTCCTTATCGTCTTAAAATCCGGGTTCCGTCCTATTCGAACCTGAGTGTGTTGCCGGAGCTTGGCCAAGGTATTCTGTTATCTGATTTGGTCACGACCATGGGTAGTCTGGATCTGGTTATCCCCGAGATTGATAGATAGGCTTTCTTTTTAGTGGAGTAGAGATATGCCCCCTGAGTTGTTACGTATGATTATTGCCGCAGCGTTAGTGGTGGCCTTTGTTTTTCTCAATGCCATGATTCTTGGTTACATGGAACGTAAGGTTGCGGGCCATATTCAGCGGCGGCCGGGGCTTATGGAAGTTGGCCCGCACGGTGTTCTGCAGTTGCTTGTCGACGGTTTTAAATTGATCGGTAAACAGTTGATAGTACCGGAAGGCTCGAATAAATTTCTTTTTCGGTTGGCTCCGATCCTCTCTTTTGCTCCCTGCGTGTTACCTTTTGTGGTTATTCCTTTTGCCAAAAAATTACAGATTGTGGAGATGGATGTCAGCCTGATATTCATTCTGGCGATGACTTCAATAAATGTCATTGCGATTATTGTAGCGGGTTGGGCTTCCAATAATAAATACTCGCTTTTCGGTACTTTTCGGGCCGTGGCTCAGGCGGTCTCTTACGAGATCCCGTTGCTGCTCTCGATCTTGTCGATCATTTTGATCACCAACACCTTCAGTCTGCAAGGGATTATCGCGGCCCAGAAGTACTATTGGTTTATCCTGATTCAGCCGGTTGCTTTTATCATCTACTTTATCTCCGGCCTGGCTGAAACTAACCGGGCCCCGTTTGATATGCCGGAAGCTGAGAGTGAGCTGACGGCCGGTTTTCATACCGAGTACAGCGGTATGGGGTTCAGTTTTTTCTTTCTTGCTGAATATGCCAATATGTTCACCGTCTGTTCAATTGCCACCGTTCTATTCTTAGGCGGCTGGAAAGGCATTCCCCTGCCCTTAGGTGACTTTACTGGTATCTTCTGGTTTATGCTCAAGGTCTATGGTCTGCTCTTTGTCATGATCTGGATACGTTGGACCTATCCCCGGGTACGTTTCGATCAACTGATGACTTTTTGCTGGAAATATTTGATCCCCTTTTCTCTGGCTAATCTTCTCATCACAGCCGTATTGGTTAAACTCATATGAATAATCGAGGATATTTCGGCGAGCTCTGGTTTGGCGGAAAAAGCCTGCTTATCGGTCTTAATGTGACTATCAGGGAGATGTTTAAACCTATAGTCACGGTACAGTATCCGCGCG
>DAOVTG010000158.1 GCA_030633185.1 Deltaproteobacteria bacterium | reverse complement strand
TGGTCTGGTTCAATACTGAAAAAGATTATACAAGCTTGTGGGCTAACTAAGACATAACCTGGTCACCTCTAACGGGTTCCCCGGTCTCGTCAAGCAATTCTACAATCTCTGAAAAGACCCGACGCCAGCCGATAGCTTCGAGGCAGAGATGGCTTTTACAGGAACGTTTGCGGCAGGGACTGCAATGCAGAGAGTGGCGAACGAGGCGATAGGGTGTTCCATAGGGGGCATTTATTTGGGGGTGAGTCGGGCCGAAGATGGCTACCACCGGGGTACCTACGGCGACGGCCAGATGCATGGGGCCGGTGTCACCGCCAACATAGAGATCACAGGCCGCAAAGATAGCAGCGAGATCGAGCAGAGAGGAGGTTTTTTTCGCGACCACCACCGGCACCCGCAGGTTTCCGGCAATCAATTCAGCAATTTCCCGTTCGCCCGGACCCCATGTCAAAATGACCCGGGCTCCGAGTTTTTCGACCAGAGCATTAATTAAACCAACGTAACCATTTTGATGCCAGCGTTTATAGGCGGTTTTTGGACTGCTGCCGGGATGGAGGGCGATAATCGGGCCGGAGCCCTCCAGTTTTTCAAGCCCAGCCAGAGACTCCGCCGCGCGCTCGTGATTGGCAACGGTCATCGGCAGTCGAAAACTAACCGGCCCTTCGATCTGCACACCAAGAAAATCGACCAGACCAAGCGCCCGTTCAACCCGATTAAGTTCAAAACTTACGGGTTTGAAACGTCGGGTGTAAAAACGATGGCTACCCTCTTTAGCACCTGGCCGGGCAAAACCGACCCGCTCCGGCACCCCACTAAGCCAGGCAAAAAGAGCACTTTTAAAAATCCCGTGAAAATCGACGACCAGATCAAAATTTCCGGAATGAAGTTCACCCTGCAATCTGAAAAGTGAATTTAAGGCGCTTAGCAGACGCTTAGGAGAGCGCAAAAACCCGCCGAAGAGCCCACGTTCAAAGATCAAAACCCGGTCAAGAGCGACGTGCCCTTCAAGCACCGAAGCCGCCGCCGGCTCTACCAACCAGGTAAACCTGGTTTCAGGACAGTGCTTACGCCAAGCATTGACTGCCGGCAGAACCCGCAACACATCGCCAATCGCACTTAAACGAATAATCAGAACATTCTTATAATTATCAACAGAGTTCAAAAAAGCTTCCTCCAGAAAAACAACATATATCATTTTCCAAAAAAAACGACAAGCTTTGATGCACTCGTAAAAAGTCCACAAAGTCCTTAAATCGTCATTCCGGCGAAAGCCGGAATCCAGTTAATTCAATAACTTCTGGATACCGGCGTTCGCCGGTATGACGGTTATGAGACTTTTTACGACGCCATCAAGCTTTAATCGTTTTTTATAATTTTGATCCAACCAGAAGCAATTATGCTTGACTTACGTTAGTAACAAGCTTTATTCTGAAGTCATTATACAATTGCGGGGAGGATTAATTGAGCGATAAAGAGAAAGGGCTGCTTGATCGATTTAAGGGGTTGTTTCATGGCGACCATGAGCCGCCACCGACTGAAGAAGAACTCTTCGAAATTATCAACGCCAGCGGCGAGACCGGGGTTATCACTGACGACACCCATGAGATGCTGAGCAGCATCATCCAGCTCAAGGAGACCCAGGTTCAAGAGGTAATGGTTCCACGCACCGAATTTGCGGCGATTGCAGCAGATCACAGCATCCTCGAAGAACTTGAAACGATCACCAGTAAAGGCTTCTCTCGCTATCCGATTTTTCACGACAATCTCGACCAGGTCATCGGCATCCTCTATGCCAAAGATATCCTCAAACATTTAGATCAGGATTTGGGCCGAATTCACCCGCGCGAGATCATGCGGCCGGTCTATTTTGTTCCCGAAACCAAAAAGGTTCAGGAGTTACTCCAGGAGTTCAGAACCAAAGGCATCCATATCGCGGTTGCCGTCGATGAGTATGGCGGCACCTCGGGCCTGGTGACGATCAGCGATCTGGTTGAAGAGATTATCGGCAAAATCTACGAAGAGAACCGCATGATCGAAAAGAGTGAAAAACTCATTGAAGAACTTGGTGATGGTTCCTATATGGTTAATGGCAAAACCGAGATTGAGGATATTGAAGAACTTTTCGGCCTTGAGATAGATAACCGGGGGAAATTTGAGAGTGTCGGCGGCCTGGCGGTTTTCTTGAGCGGCAGCATCCCCCAGGCCGGAGAGAGCTTTATTTACAAAAACATCTCCTTAACCATTGAAACGGCCGACAAACGCAGGGTAAAGAAAATCCGTCTGCGACCACTTGAAGGGCGACAAAATGCCCCTAATTCAACCCCGCTGGAGGCTCCCCCAACCACACCGGAAACCGCAACTAACCCGGCTGCCCAAAACCCCGCCCCCCGGGAAACTGAAAAACCGTGATCCATTCAGTTTTTTTTCCAGGAGCGGCACTATGTTCTGCGGCGGCACTCTACCTGAGTTTCAACCTCCACTCTTACAGTTGGATCTGGGCCTTTATCGCACTTATCCCCTTACTGGCGATTTCGGAGGGAACCGACTCTTGGCACCGGGCCTGCGGAGTCGGCCTGCTGGCCGGTTTCAGTTTTAATTTTATTGAACTTTTCTGGATTACTAATTCAATTGCCGGATTTACCAGTTTGCCTCAGGCTGCAGTCGTCATCATTATGGGCCTACTGGCCCTCTACATGGCTCTCTACCTAGCCTTTTTTACCGGTCTCTGGCACTATTTACGAAACCTGCCAGCCCTGAAATCATCTTTCGGAGAAATTGTCAGCGCCCTGACGGCGGCCGCCGCCTGGATCCTGTTTGAGGATCTCCGCAGCGGTTTTCTTGGCGGTTTTCCGTGGCATCCTCTGGGTTTGACCCAGATCGACAACCCCCTGCTCAACTGGCTGCTGCCCTGGGGCGGGGTTCGCCTGATCTCCGGCCTGGTTGTACTCGGCAATATCGGGCTCTATTTGAGCGCCAGGGCTCTCTTTAAAAAAGAGGGCAAAAAAGCTGGACTTTATGCCTTTTGTCTCCTCGGGCCACTCTTGGGCCTGACGCTTATGGCCGGCACCGGGACTCTGGCAAAAGCGACTCTCCAAACGCCACTCCCGATGCCTAACGATTCCACTTCGGCTAGAATTGTTGTCGTTCAACCCAACATTCCACAAAAAGAGAAATGGCTCCCGGAAAATCGGGAGAAAATCATCGAGAAGATGATCGCCATGACCCGCATGGGTTTAGAATACAACCCCGACCTGGTCATCTGGCCGGAAGCGGCTCTGCCGCTGCTCCTCGAAAAAGAGACGGCCCTTAGCGAGCGACTTCAGGAACTTGTCAACCAGGAACAATCCAGCTTGATGCTCGGCGGGCCCCGCTATATCGCCGAGCCCCAAAAAAACCAAGCTGGAGAAACGCAAAAAAGACTCTACAACGCCATCTTTCTCTTTACTCCCGATAACCCACGACAAATCTACAACAAAATCAAACTCGTCCCTTATGGCGAATTTACCCCACTGGCCGAGTTCTTTCCTTTCATCAGCAAGATTGTTCCAGGTCTCGACTACACGTCGGGAGACAAAATCCACAATTTTAGTTTAAAACAACTCAAAATCGCCCCTTCGGTCTGTTTTGAGGGGGTCTTTCCGGCCTTCACCGCCCACTTTTTTAAAGCCGGAGCCAATCTCCTCATCAACCTCACCAACGACGCCTGGTTCGGCGACTCCCCCGGCCCTCGCCAGCATCTGCTCAACATCCGCCTGCGGGCCTTGGAGAACCGCTGTTATATCATCCGCTGTGCCAACACCGGAATCTCCGCCATCATCAATCCACAAGGAGAGATTGAACATCAGCTCCCCTTAAACCGGGAAGGCCTGATCGAAACCGTCATCACCCCCAGCCGAGAAACAACTTTCTTCGCCCGCCACCCCCATTTGCCGACAAGCGGAGCCGGGTTTACGGTTCTACTCTCTTTTTTAATAATATTTTTTCGCCGACGACAGTTGAGCAAAAAATCCGGGTCTTGACAGTTGCCCGTACTTTAATCTAAGGTGCCGCGCCATGTTACTTATTGAAACCGTCGACCGGCCGCCATCAGCAGCGGCCCTTTTTCTCAAGCTCTCAAAAAAACCTGCTCCGGCCTGGCTTGATGCCAATGTCGACAGCGAAAAACTGGGCCGTTTCTCCTTTCTAGCGGCTGATCCTTTTCTAAAAATCACTGCCCACGGCCATAATATCACTGAGGAAAACTGCCTGAGCGGGAAAAGAACCAAGCACCAAAGCCCTTTTTTCCCTTTTCTCGACAAACTCCAAAAACATTGGCATAGACCTAAAGAGAGTGGTTTTCTCCCTTTTGAATGCGGCCTTATCGGCTACTTAGGCTACGAACTCGGCCACCAGGTTGAAACTTTCGCCCAGACCACAATCAATGATCTTCAAATGCCGGACGCCTTTTTTGCCGCTTACGACGCCCTGATCGCAATTGACCATTTAACCAACACCACTTGGCTTTTAGCCAGCGGCCTGCCGGAAGAATCGAAAAGCTCAGCCGCCCGTATCCGGGCCCGCCGAAGGCTTGATGAACTGCGGGAGATTGTGGCCGAAGCCCGGCTCGATGAAACAAAAACGGTAAACCTGGAAACAATAAAACCCAAAAAAACGGAACAAATCACCTCAGCTGAAGGCTCTCTTGAGACAAATTTCAGTTACTCAGCTTACCAATCAGCAATCAAAAAAATCCTCAACTATATCGCGGCCGGAGATATCTACCAGGTCAATCTCTCACAACGTTTCGCCACCCCTTTCAGCGGCAGCCACCAGGAGTTCTATCTCCATTTCCGAAATTTAAGTCCGACCCCTTTCGGCGCTTACCTTGAAACCGGTAAACACTGCATCATGAGCAACTCACCTGAACGCTACCTGCTCATCAATGGAGACTATATCGAAACCCGACCGATCAAAGGAACCCGGCCCCGAGGTGCTACGGCCCAAGCAGATGCCAATCTCGGCCGGGAACTGCTTTTAAGCCCCAAAGACCGGGCTGAACATATCATGATTGTTGATCTTGAACGTAATGATCTGGGCCGCATCGCCGATTATGGCAGTATCCATGTTCCGGAAATGCAGATTTTAGAAAGCTACGCCAACGTTCACCATATGGTTTCCACCGTTACGGGCCGGATCCGGCCCGGCAAAAGCAGCAGTGATTGTCTTTTCAACTCCTTTCCCGGAGGCTCAATCACGGGTGCGCCCAAACTGCGCTCGATGGAGATCATCGACGAACTCGAATCGACCTGCCGCGGTGTCTATACCGGTTCAATCGGCTATTTCGATTTTTCCGGCGATCTCGATTTTAATATCGCCATTCGCACCGCCATCGCCTGCGACAACCACCTCTATTTCCAAGTCGGCGGCGGCATCGTCGCCGACTCCGACCCCGACGACGAATACCAGGAAACCCGCACTAAAGCCGCCGCCTTCCTCAAAGCCCTGATGACAAAATAGTTAACCATCGGACAAAAGAAGTTGACGGCAATTCAGCAAATCCTGTATGATCTCGCGCCTGGAGAACCACAACATCTTGCACCCCAAGGGCACTTCCTGCGGGGCGTCTACGAAATTTTTACTTAACCATCCCATGACTTCTAAGCAACTACTTTCTCTCTCTTACGGTTTATAACTATGAAGGCCACTGGCAGTCTGATTTTCGCCGCCATAAACTGAAGAATATACGCCGCTGGCAGAATTGTTTACACCGCCAAGAATCGAGGAATAGTGCCCACTTGCAGAATTACTCTCGCCGCCACTGACTGAAGAGAAATCGCCGCCGGCAGTGTTGATATAGCCGCCGGAAACCGTTGAATAAGATTTAGTGGCCATATTGTTCCATCCACCGTTAACCGATGAGTTAGCGCCGCTTGCCGAGCCGTATATACCTCCACT
>DAOVTG010000170.1 GCA_030633185.1 Deltaproteobacteria bacterium | reverse complement strand
TCATAAACTATGTCGGGCAGAAAAAAGCGGTGAGCAACCTTAAGGTTTTTATTGAGGCTGCCCGAGGCCGAAGTGAAGCTCTTGACCACCTGCTTCTCTATGGGCCTCCGGGTTTGGGTAAAACGACCCTGTCCCGAATCGTAGCCGAGGAGATGGGGGCTCAGATACGAGGTACTTCCGGGCCGGCGATTTCCAGGGCCGGTGATCTGGCGGCAATTTTGACTAATTTGCAGCCTCATGATATACTCTTTATCGATGAGATTCATCGCCTTAACCGGGTGGTCGAAGAGATTCTCTATCCGGCTCTTGAAGATTTCAAGATCGATATTATTATCGGCCAGGGTCCGGCGGCTCGTTCCATATCACTCGATTTGCCTCCATTTACCCTGGTTGGGGCAACTACTCGGGTCGGTTTACTCTCTTCGCCTTTGCGGGATCGTTTCGGCATTGTTATGCGGCTTGAATTTTATCAGGTTGATGAGCTGGCCAGGATAATTATACGTTCAGCCCGGATTCTTAAGATTATGATTGAGGAGGAGGGTGCCCTGGAGATCGCTCGTCGTTCCCGGGGGACTCCGAGAATTGCGAACCGTCTTTTGAAACGAGTGCGTGACTTTGCTCAGGTCGATGGCCTTGATCTCATCTCAAAACCGACTGCAGCTTCCGCCCTTGATAGCCTTGAGATCGATGAACGTGGTTTTGACAATCTTGACCGTCTCTTTATGGATGCCATCATTAATAAATTTAATGGTGGGCCGGTCGGCATCGAGACCCTGGCGGCAATGCTTAACGAGGAGTCTGATACTTTAGAAGATGTCTGTGAGCCTTTTCTCCTGCAAGCCGGTTTTCTGGCCCGAACCCCCAGAGGCCGGGTGGTAACCCGTTTAGCTCGGGAATATTTTACCTGAAGATAAAAAACTGGTAACTATTCAGCGCAAATAGAGAAGCATTGTATATTGATGAATTTCAGTAAATTCTGGGGACATAACCTGATTCTCCGAATGAAATCGGGATTGTGTCCCCTGAATTTGCGGGTTAGCTGAATAATTATAAAAATTGTAATGATACTTGACTTTCCCATGTGGTTTTTGGTACTAGTTGTTAAGTGATTGTAAAATTTAACATTAAGAGCGCTTATGGCGGTTTCAGTTGAATTTGTTGTCCAGGATTGGGTTGCCTATGTCGTTGGACAGCAAAACACTCAGAGAGGATTATTAGCTTCATTTATGGAGCGTGAATTCGGTTTCTTTTGTCAGGTCGCTGAGAGTGGGGATGATCTGCCGTCTCCGGAATTTGTCGGCTATCGTCAACTATTATTGTTGCGTGACTGTTACGGTGAAGATGCTGTATCTATTCTCGCCTATCTTGATCATTTCGGTGATCGTTTGCTGGTTAATGATAAGATCTACATGGCTCTGGTCGGTTTGGGGCCCGACCTTGATATCGAAGCCGAGATGTTTCGCCGTGGGGTGCGGGGGGTTGTCAATGATGATGCTCCTCCTGATCTTCTGATACGTTTTATCCAGGCCGTGGTTGCCGGAGAACTTTGGTTCCCGCGCCAACTGGTCAGCCGCTGTATTCTTGAAAGCCGGGGGCTGACTGCCGACGATACGGAGAATCTCTCCCCAACTTCTATTCTGCCAGCAACCTTGACCGTCAGGGAGCGCGAAGTCCTGATGGAGATCGGTATGGGTTCGACTAATGATCAGATTTCCGATCACCTTTGTATCAGTCAGCATACGGTGAAAAGTCATGTTTATCGTATTTTTCGTAAAATCAATGTCCCCAACCGTCTTCAGGCGGCTCTCTGGGCTTCTAAATATCTTGTTTAGCCATCCCCCTAGTACTAGGAAGTCCAAGAATAGAAATTTCTTAGATTAATACTATTTTCATACTTTCGACTGATTGATTTATTTATTTTTTATGGTATAATTGTATTTATGAGTGCAGAGTAAGTTTGATTTAGATTTATGAGCTTTCAGATGGAAGATTTTTAGAGGAGTTCAGATTTGTTAATTCAACCGGGGGTCAGTTGAGAGAGGGTGAGGACATGGAACAAAGAGTAGTGGCTAGATATAATCTTCAGGTTCCGGCTTATGTTGAAACTACACGAGGTGGAGAGGATGTTCGGAGTTATGAGTGGAAAACCCGTGATGTCTCTTCCAGCGGAGCTTTTTTATTGACCGAAGGCGAGTTGCTGGAAAATGGGACGGATATTAAAATTAATCTCTATCTCAACTCCTTTTCGGGATCCGGTTCATGGGTTAAAATGAATGGTCGGGTGGTACGTATTGAGAGTGAAGGGGTCGGGGTTTGTTTTGATGGTCAGTATCAGTTTGTCAGTAATGTGCCTGATCTTGACATGTAATTAAAAAGCTTTATAAGAGTGGTTCATATTTTCAAAAAAGACCGGAGCAGCTGAGCTGTCCTGGTCTTTTTTGCTTGAAAAAACGTTGAGATTACAAGAGGGAGAATAATCGATTATGTGCGTATTGGTAACCGGGGCTGCCGGTTTCATCGGGTTTCATGTTAGTCGCAGGCTGCTGGCTGATGGAGTAAAGGTTATCGGATTGGACAATCTTAACGATTACTACGATGTCGGTTTGAAAAAAGCCCGTCTTGAAATTTTACTTGAGGAGAAAAATTTCTCTTTTGTTGGTCTTGATCTGGTGGATACGGACGGCATGCAAAAGCTTTTTAAAGAGAGCTCCTTTGAGCAGGTTATCAATCTTGCCGCCCAGGCCGGGGTTCGTTACAGTCTGGAAAATCCCAAGGCCTACGTTGATAGTAATCTTTGCGGTTTTCTCAATATTCTTGAAGGTTGCCGCCATAACCGGGTGGAACATCTGATCTATGCCTCATCAAGTTCAGTCTATGGTCTCAACACGAAAATGCCGTTTTCCGTACATGACAACGTTGATCACCCACTAAGTCTCTATGCTGCCAGTAAAAAGGCCAATGAACTCATGGCTCATTCCTATAGCTATCTCTATCAGTTGCCGGTTACCGGCCTGCGCTTTTTTACGGTGTATGGGCCTTGGGGTCGGCCCGATATGGCTCTCTTTCTTTTTACCCGGGCGATTCTGGCAGGCGAGCCCATAAAGGTATTTAACCAAGGTGAAATGCAACGTGATTTTACCTATATTGACGATATCGTCGAGGGCATTGTTCGTCTTCTACCACAACTTCCAGCGCCCAATAGCGACTGGAACGGAGCTTCGCCAGATCCCGGCAGCAGTCCAGCCCCATATCGGCTCTATAATATCGGTAACCATAGTCCGGTAAAGTTGCTCGATTTCATTGCTTTAATTGAGAAAATTTTGGGCAAAGAAGCCAAAAAAGAGTTGTTGCCTATGCAGCCCGGGGATGTTCCGGCAACCTATGCTGATGTCACCGACCTCCAGGCTGCCGTTGATTTCAGTCCGGAGATGCCGTTAGAGAAAGGCGTCGAAGAGTTTGTGAGGTGGTATCGCGGTTATTATGGAGTTTGATTGCAAAACAGATAAAGGGCGGTTTTAAAACCGCCCTTTATTATGTTTAAATTGACTTAGGCTCTTTAGCCCAGGGCACTGAAGTTGGCTCCGGCCAGGCCAGCATTTCCGGCTGCCGGGCCGCCGGGAAATTGTCCATAGCTTTGTTGGAGGGGATTGTTTGCTGGTGCTTGATTATTTGCATCAGGGGTTTGTGGTTCCGGAGTTGCCCCCTCATTTAAGAATGATGTCGCAGCTTGTTCAGACTTTTCGGTTGGTGTCGGTTGGTTTGGCTCAGGATCCAGCTCAACCTCTTGCCTCATATTTTGGGAGCCCTCCTCAGTTTGCAATTGAGCTCCGATTTCACCTTCTCCGGTCGGTGGTTGAGTTTCACTAGTAGTGGACTCCTCGACTGCTCCATAAGCTTGAGCTGCTTGAGCCGCCAAAGCTCCCTCTTCCGATTGCTGCATGGCAACAGCTTGATCGCTGATCTCAAGCTGTTCAGTAGTTTGCGAAAAAAAACTCTCTACCTGGTTTTCCGGGTTCGATTCGGCTTCTGCAGCCCGAGGTTCGGGCTGCTCTGGGGCAGGGGCAGTGTAGACCTCAGGGGCTTGGGCTCCGCCTTCAATGGCTGCGGTGGTCTCTTGCGAGACGTTGGGGATTCCGTAAAAAGCATTCATTCTTGAAATTTGTGATATGCCAAAGTTCTCTGTCTGGGTTTCCATTTTTAGACCCTCCCTCATTACGGCACCGGAACAATCTACGGTTTGCCGATGTACTTCCGTTCATATTCAAAGCAATCCTACTCTGAGTGTATACTAAAGCATAACATATCTGAGTACGAAAAGCAAGTAAGGGCTTGCAAAAAATAATATGGCCAATCTTGATGCCCTCGTAAAAAGTCACCTATTTTCTTGCAATACGCTTATTATAGCTTCAGCGGCTCGTTCAGGAGCGCCGGCTTTTCCCAGCTTTTCTTTAACAGTCTTAAGTCGGCGGCAGATCTTAAGGTAATTTTTGGGGTTATCAAGCAGGGTTCTCATTTTAGCCGCGATCTTTTCCGGAAGTGCTTCATGTTGAATCAGCTCCGGGACAATCTCTTGCCCGGCAATCAGGTTTACGAGACTGATGTGAGGAACCGAGATTAATCTTTTACCAAGTTGATAGGAGAGCTGGTTGACTTTATAGATGACCACCATCGGGATTTCGGCCAGCGCTGTCTCCAGGGTTGCCGTACCTGAGGCAACGAGGGCGAAGGAGACCTTTTGCAGGGCCTGTGAGAGCGGTTGCCGAAGCAGGGTCATCCGGTTGGTCAGGCTTGCCGGCAGCATCTCCCGGATGAATTCGCGGCTAATTGAAGGAGCTAGAGGAATAAGAAAACGGGTTTTCGGTTTTTCTCTGGCATAGAGTTGGGCTGCGGTTAGCATGAGCGGCAGCAGGCGCTTTACTTCGCCGCTTCGACTGCCGGGGATTAGGGCAATATAGGGTCGTTCGCTACGGGGTTTGCAGTGAAAAGTTTTGAATTCATCGAGGAGCGGGTGACCTACGTATTCTGCAGCCACTCCTCTCTGTCGGTAAAACTCCTCTTCAAAGGGTAGGATGACCAGGATTTTTTCTACCAGCTTATTGATGCTGGCCACCCTTCCCTGACGCCAGGCCCAGACTTGAGGGCTGATATAGTAGACAATCGGAATTTTAAGCCGGCGGGCATAGGGAGCGACCAGGTGAAGATTGAAATCGGGGAAATCAATTAGAATCAGCAGGTCAGGCCGGGATTCGCGAAGATGTTTTCGGATGGTTCTCCATCCGGCTAGAATATCAGGCAGGCGGCTTACAACCTCGGTTATGCCGACAACCGCCAGGCGGGCCGACGGGAAAATCAATTCAACCCCGTTCTCTTTCATCTTCCGGCCACCGATTCCGGAAAGTCGGCATCCTGAAAGTCGACGGCGCAGGGCGGCTGCCAGGTTAGCGCCGTGAAAGTCGCCTGAGTCCTCACCGGCGACAAAAACTATGTGTGGGGAGTGGTTCATGTCCAGGAGTTTTGCTGCTTTTTTATGACCTCTTTAATACGGATGGCGGTTGACAGTGCCAGCAGGCCCTCGTTGCCGCTGACGATCGGTTTGCGGCGTCGGCGGACGGCATCGATAAAGTCCTCTA
>DAOVTG010000013.1 GCA_030633185.1 Deltaproteobacteria bacterium | reverse complement strand
CTGCATTCAGGTAGTGGTAAAGAACGGTTTGCAGAGTCGTTTGCCGACCTCCGGCCCCGGTGATCAGATCACAGCCAGCTTTCCAGTCATGGGTATAACGGGAGCCTGTGACATCGCTTAAAAGAAATAGTGAGTAGCCGATATCGAGCAGGTCAACAGCGGTCTGCATGACGCAGATATGGGTTTCGATACCGATGATCAGGAGTTGCCGGCGTCCGAGTTTTTCAAGTTGCTCGCTGATCAGGCCAGCTCCGGAAAAGACCTTTTTGGTGATCGGCTGGTAATCGTCACCCAGTACGCTTTTAACTTCCTCATTGGTGGTGCCCAAACCTTGTGGATATTGTTCAAAGACGATGATCGGCAACTTAAGCTGTTGGGCCATGCGAATCGACAGAATCGTCTGTTTGTGCAGCTGCTCGCGAATTGGCGGGGTAAATGTTTGCAGAATCGCATCCTGATAATCAACAATAATCAACGCACTCTCTTCTTGGATAGGGCAAAATGATCTGCTCATGATAAAAAACCTCCTTGTTATGTTATTTTTTCTGACATTGCGGGCAATAAAAAGTTGATCTTCCGCCAAGGGTTAGCTTTTCTATCGGCTGATGACAGGCGACACAGGGCTTTCCGGTGCGACCGTAGACCTGCAGCTCGCGGGCGAAGGCTCCTTCACTGCCGTCAACTCCGTAAAAGTCGGAGATGGTTGTCCCCCCGGTGGCGATGGCCTCGGTCAAAACCTCTTTAATTACGTTTACCAGCTGTCGGCAGCGCTTTTTCCCGAGTTTGCCAACGGCTATGGTCGGTCGAATACGGGCTCGAAAAAGAGTTTCGCTGGCATAGATATTACCGACGCCGACGACTCGGCGCTGATCCATAATGAAATTTTTTACCGGGGTGGTTCGTTTGCGGCTGAGATGGTAAAAGTAGTCAGCTGTAAAATCCTTGTTTAAGGGTTCCGGAGCCAATTCCCCAAGCTCTTTGATCTCGCCCTGTTCATTCGGTTTTACCACCATTACCAGACCGAATTTGCGCGGATCGCGAAACCGTAAACACTCCCCGTTGTCGAGTTGCAGGTCGAGATGGTCATGCCGTCCAGCGCTTTCACCGTTGGCGGCTAAGCGCAGCGTGCCGGTCATCCCCAGGTGGATCACCAGGGTCGGGCCGTCGTTTAAATCGATGAGCAGATATTTGGCTCGCCGCCGGACTTCTGATATAGTTTTGTCGGCCAGGTTTTGTAAAGCTTTAACCGGTATAGGGCGGCGCAATTTTTCACAGCGCACAGCGACCCCGGTAACCCGTTTTCCCGGCAGATGCGCCCGTAAGGCCGCGACTACGGTCTCGACTTCCGGTAACTCCGGCATTTATTTTTCTCCAATTTTTTTGTAACTATTCAGGTACCCACCATAACGTTGCATCAAATGGCGGCAAACTTTGCTTCGCCCACTTCGAATGGGGACACAGCTCAGCCCGTCACGGGCTAAAGCCCGGCCTGGAGGTATGTCCCCGCCTTGAGACAATTTGGGAGCGACTCCTGAATGCTTTTGACCCTCTCTGCGCCTTTGCGTCTCTGCGGGAAAACGCTTTTGGTCTCCCGCCAAGACGCAAAGGCGCCAAGAAAACCAACACTTTATTTTTGCTGATGCATCGTCATCATGGCAACCAGTGTTTTTCCCCGACTACCAACCTGCTTGAACCATTTGGAATTCCGCATCTCCAAGGCAGCCTCGGAAAAGTTCCCCGCTTTTATCGCTTTAATCATCTTTTTGAAGCTTTTAAAGCCGGAGTCTCCCAAATTGAAACGCATATCCACCAGAACTCTCTGCACAGCTTCCGGCAGGTTCTCAAATCCATCGGCATCGGCAAAGATTTTTTGCAGATCCTTGATGGACTCCGCAATATCATTATTTAACAAGTACAGGGCCTCTTCTTCGGAGATGCCTCTCTCCTCAAGATTGCGTCCGACGCCGATTGTCAATTTGCCAGCCGGGCAGCGATAGGGTTTTAATTTCAGGCCCTCATGTTCAATCAGTTGCCGGGTTACTATCTTCTTTAAGGATGCCTCTTTATCCTTATCTTTCTTGCTTTTTCTCTCCTGGGAATCGATCTCTTTGTCGGTGTTGTCATCAGCCGCCGGACGATCGATAATCATCCCGACGGCGGCTGTAAAATTGGTTACCGGATCAATCAGGATAAAGCTGCCGGTCGTATGGTTTCTCATGTAAGGGTCAATAAAGAGCGGTTGGCCGGTGGTTATCGTGACCCGGCCGATTTCGTTTAAAGTGAGGTTGTCCGCCTCGTTCTTACGTAGTGAATTGACATCCGTACGATATCTGACCCGATCAATTGTAGCCCGGGTTGTCCGGGTTGTATGTTTAAGGAAAAAAGGGGTACTTTTAGCCATCGGTTTTTCATCCATCCAGACCAGCATTGCCTCAAAGGTTCGGGCGGTACGCGGCATATTGTTGGGATGAACCAGCATATCTCCCCGGCTGATGTCAATCTCATCTTCAAGCGTCAAAGCTACCGATTGAGGTGGAAAAGCCTCTTTAAGGTTGCCGTCAAAAGTTGTAATTTCCTTGACCCGGGATTTTTTCCGTGAGGGCAGCACCATGATATCATCACCGGGCCGGACGACTCCCGAGGCCACGGTACCGGCAAAACCACGAAAATTTGCATCCGGCCGGATCACGTATTGAACCGGAAAACGAAAATCGATAAAGTTGCGATCCGTGGTTACGTAGATGGTTTCCAGGATCTCGAGCAGCGGTTGACCTGTGTACCACTTCAAGCGCTCTGACTTTTCCACGACATTGTCGCCTTTTAAGGCCGACAGGGGGATAAAATGGAGGTCGGGAATTTTCAGGCGGGTGACAAACTCTCGGTACTCCCGGCAAATATCTTTAAATACCGATTCCTGATAATCGACCAGATCCATCTTGTTGACCGCGAGAATGACATGTTTGATACCCAGCAGCGAGATCAGAAAAGTGTGGCGCCGGGTCTGGGTTATGACCCCGGTCCTGGCGTCGACCAGAATAATTGCCAGGTTGGCGGTTGAGGCCCCGGTTACCATATTTCGGGTATACTGTTCATGGCCCGGGGTGTCGGCAATAATAAATTTACGTTTGGCAGTGGCAAAATAACGATAGGCAACATCAATTGTAATACCCTGTTCACGCTCGGCCTGCAGGCCGTCAAGAAGCAGGGCATAGTCGATTTCACCACCGACACTGCCGACCCGTTTGCTGTCCCGCTCCAGAGCTTCCAGCTGATCTTCATAAAGCAGCTTGCTGTCATATAACAAGCGCCCAATCAAAGTTGACTTGCCGTCGTCAACCGACCCCGCAGTTAGAAATCTGAGTAAATCTTTCTGTTCATCCCGGTCAAGAAATTCTTTAATATCCATTGTAAACTTACTTTCAACCCACATATCCTGAAAAAACGTTTACTTCACCCTTCCAACTTAACCCTTCACCCTTCAAAAATACCCTTCCCGTTTCTTCTGTTCCATCGAGCCTTCCTGGTCAAAATCGATGACCCTGGTGGTGCGCTCGCTTTTGTTGACCGTCATCATCTCCTCGACAATTTTTTCGATCGTATCGGCTTGAGACTCAATCGCCCCGGTCAACGGATAACAGCCTAAGGTGCGAAAGCGTATCATCTTTGTTGTGGCCTGTTTTCTAAGTTGGATCGGCATGCGTTCATCATCAACCAGAATCAGATTGCCGTTTTGTTCAACCACCTCTCGAAGAGCTGCAAAATAGAGCGGTACGATCGGAATCTTTTCGAGCCTTAAGTATTGCCAAACATCGAGTTCGGTCCAGTTGGAGATCGGAAAGACCCTGATACTCTCACCCTGGTTGACTCGGGTATTGTAGATAGACCAGAGTTCGGGCCGCTGATTTTTTGGATCCCACTGATGGAATTGGTCGCGAAATGAGAAAATGCGTTCTTTGGCCCGTGATTTCTCCTCGTCTCGTCGAGCTCCGCCAAAGGCTGAATCAAAACCATATTTGTCGAGCCCGCTGAGCAGGGCCTGGGTTTTCATGACATCGGTGTGAACCTTGCTGCCGTGGGTAAAGGGGCCGATTTTTTGGCGATAGCCCTCTTCGTTGTGATGGACAATCAGGTTGATTTCGTTTTCCGAGCAGAATTGATCTCGAAAGCTGATCATTTCTTGAAATTTCCATTTTGAATCGATATGCATCAAAGGGAAAGGTATTTTGCCGGGCGCAAAAGCTTTCTGCGCCAGCCGTACCATTACCGAAGAGTCTTTGCCGATCGAATAGAGCATCACCGGATTGGCAAATTCGGCGGCAACCTCCCTTATGATAGCAATACTTTCCGCTTCCAGTTCGGCAAGATGCGATAGCGAATAGCGGTTCTGCATAGAGTCTTGTTTCCTTCTTTCAGTATTCTGTCGATTGATTGTTTTTCGGTGAAAAAGGCGTATATTCCGGAATAAGTTTTTTCAAGGCAAGCTTGATCTCTTGGTCGTCATGTTTTTGGGCTGACTCAAGGAGGGGCTGGATGTGTTGATTTAAGGCTGTGTAGGTGATGCCGTTGCCGTAAAGTACCATGATCTTGTCATGGTTGGTGTTCTCTATACCCTCGCTTTTGGTAATCAACTCCTCATAGAGCTTTTCACCCGGTCGGAGACCGGTATATTTGATCTCGATTTCGGTGTCTGGTTCACGGCCCGAGAGTTGAATGAGATCTCGAGCCAGTTGATCAATTTTTATCGGCTCACCCATTTTAAGAATGAAGATCTCGCCGCCTTGGCCCATGGCCCCGGCTTGCAGGGTGAGCTTGGCGGCCTCCTCAATAGACATGAAGTAGCGGGTTACTTCGGGGTCGGTGACGGTGACCGGGCCGCCGAGCTCAATTTGGTGCTTAAAGAGTGGAATAACCGAGCCGGAAGAGCCGATAACGTTGACAAAACGGACGGCTTGAAAGATGGTTTCATGCTCTAAGGGCGGGGTTTGAGATGAATGAAAAAGGGAGCCGTCCCATTTGCTTTTAGCGCAGGCCAGCATCAGAAGTTCGGTTAAGCGTTTTGAAGCGCCCATGACGTTGGTTGGGTTGACGGCCTTATCGGAAGAGATCAGAACGAACCTTTTAACCTGGTGAACGATAGCCGCCTCAATCAGGCACTGGGTTGCGATAACATTATTGAAGATCGCTTCCCAGGGGTTGAGTTCAATCAGGGGAACATGCTTGTAGGCGGCAGCGTGAAAGACGACGCTGGGTTGTTGTTGTGTGAAGACGATTTCAAGCAGGGCTGGATCCTGGACTTTGCCCAAAATCGGCAGGCAGGCGGAAAAACCGTATTCGTGTTCCAGCTCCATTTGGATGGTATAGAGATTCTCCTCACCGGCATCAAGGAGGAGCAGGAGTTTGGGCGAAAAGCGAATAATCTGGCGACAGAGTTCGGAACCGATGGAGCCGCCAGCTCCGGTGATGAGGATAACTTGGTTTTCAAGGTAGTTGCCAATCGCTAAATGATCAAGTTGTAACTCTTCGCGGCCGAGGAAGTCTTTGTAAGAGATTTCGCGCATTGAACGAATCGAAACCTGGCAGTCAATCAGTTCACTTAAACCGGGCAGAACTTTATAAGAGGTGCCGGAGCGCCGGCAGAGCTCAACCAGTCTTTTAAGTTGTTTGCCGGTGCCCGAAGAGATCGCAATGAGCACCTCCTTGGCTGCGGCTCGATCAATATGTTCTTCCAGATCCTCGACTAGACCAAGAACTGGAATACCGTGAATCTTGAGGCCGATCATGTTGGGGTTGTCATCGACCAGGCCGACAATCTCATAGGGCAGTCTTGGGTTATTGCGTACCTCTCGGATAATCATTTCAGCCGCATCTCCGGCACCGATAAGGAGAAGTTTTTTCTTGTTTTTATCAGGTAGAGGGAGAACCGGCACCAGTTTTCTTGAACCGGAGACGTTTTTGTAAAAAAAGCGGATGGCGAAGCGGTGCCCGCTGATCAAAAGGAATGTGAAGACCGCATCAAGGAAGAAAATAGAACGGGACAAACCCTCAAAACGGTTGAACGAGAGGACGCAGGTGACAACCAGCAAGAAGGAGAAGAGGGAAGCTTTGATCAGATTTATGACATCGGTGGTACTCATGTAGCGCCACATGCCACGGTAGAGGCCGAAAAAATAGAAAACCGGAATTTTGATAAGTAGAATAAAGGGCAGGACGGTGGTGAACTGATATCTTTCAGTGCTGGTCAAGATCCGCTCAAAGCGGACTTCATAGGCCAGGAAGTGGGCCAGAGCCAGGAGCACAATATCCGTGCTCAGGATGATCCAGAAGTTTTTTTTCCGAATAAAGTGACTAAATAGTTTTAGTTGATCAGCGAGTGAGTTGGACATTTTTATAAATGTATGGTGCAGAATATAGTAAGACGGCACTCATGATAGGAAGAAAAGAGACCGATAACATGTTATCGGGGGGTGATACAAGGTTTTTTTGGCTGTTGACAAAAGCCGTTGTCTCGTTTTCCTAAGAGGTTATGTGATTACCTGGTTGTCTAATTATGGCAAATCTGTTATGGCTTGGCCTTTCTACGATATCAAATTGTGGAGCCTGAAGTTGATTTTTTAAGAGGTATTACAGCGTGTTTTACGGGATTTTGGGCCGGGGTCTAAAGAGCGGCTTGCAGACTACGCTAAGTTTAGCGTTGATTGTCGTGCCGGTCTATCTGGTTATTACTATTTTGGGCAAAACCCCGGTCTTAGGACTGATTGGCCGTCTCTTTCGTCCCTTGATGGAGTTTCTCGGTCTGCCGGGTGAAGCTGTAATGGGGGTTGTGCTCGGTAATGTCTTAAATCTTTATGCGGCGATTGGTGCGGTTACTCCACTACAGCTTGACCAAAAACAGATGACCGTTTTCGCCCTTTTCCTGTTATTGTCACACAGTTTGCCGATTGAGGCTGCAGTCAGCCGGATGGCCGGCGTCAAGGCCTGGCCTTTTGTCATTTTACGTCTATTGGCCGGTTTTTTTCTGGCCGCCGGACTCAATTTTTTCTGGGTCTGATTATGGATTTATGCGGTTTCATACAGATTGCCGGGGAGGGGTTGATCGGGGCCGGGCGGCAGGTCTTACAGATTGCCCTGATTGTTATCCCTTTGATGGTGGTCATGCAGTTTCTTGAGGAGTTCAAGGTTCTTGAAAAAGTCTCGAGGCGGCTTGAGAAGGTGGTTTCCGTAATCGGCATCTCCGGAGCCGGGGCTCTGCCGCTACTCGTCGGCCTGACTTTAGGCCTCGCCTATGGGGCCGGGATGATAATTAAGTATGGTAAGGAGGGCAAGTTGACCAAGCGTGAGATGGTCTTGATTATTACCTTTCTCTCTCTGAATCACTCCCTTTTTGAAGATGTTCTGCTCTTTGTCGCGATCGGCGCCCGGGGAACGGTGCTGCAGGTTATCCGGATGACCGTGGCGATTGTCCTGACGGCGGCCTTGGCCGGTTTTCTCAAACCTGGACAACCTTCCAGGTCGAAGTAATGGTGGTAGGTTTCTCAGTCAATTTTATTGACAATATTGGTTTCGTCAATTATTACAGGCGACAGGCGAATGGTCGTCCTGCAAGACGCAGAGAAAAACCGCAACATCTTGTATATCGAAATTTTTACTTAGCCATCCAATGACTTTTTACGATGGCATCAATATTAACGATCAGGAAAATGAAATCAATTGGATTTTATACCTTTAGAGCGTTGGTTTGATGATCAATCAGACCAGTATATGATAATTTCGGGACCTTGTAGTGCGGAAACCCGTGGTCAGGTTCTTGAAACGGCAAAACAGCTGGATAAAATTACTCAAGTTCAGGTTTTTCGGGCCGGGGTCTGGAAACCCAGAACTCGGCCGGGAAGCTTTGAGGGCGTTGGGGTAAAGGCTCTTGAATGGTTAAAAGAAGTTAAAGAGAAAACTCGTCTCAAAGTAGCTGTTGAGGTGGCTACTGCTATGCATGTGGAGCAAGCTCTTAAACATGGTGTTGATATACTTTGGATTGGAGCTCGGACGACGGTCAACCCCTTTTCCGTTCAGGCCATTGCGGACGCCCTTCGCGGGGTGGATGTGCCGGTTTTGGTAAAGAACCCCTTAAATCCCGATTTGTATCTGTGGGTTGGAGCCCTTGAAAGGGTTTATGGTGCCGGTGTCAGAAGGCTTGCGGCCGTGCATAGGGGTTTTTTTCCGTTTGAAAAAACCCATTTGCGAAATGTCCCGAAATGGGAGATAGCTATTGAATTAAAATCTAAGTTCCACGGTTTGCCGATTATCTGCGATCCCAGCCATATGGCGGGAGATAGTGCATACATTGAAAGTCTGGCGCAAAAATCTCTCGATTTGGATCTTGACGGCTTGATGATTGAAGCCCATATCGATCCTCAAAATGCTTTAAGTGATGCGAGTCAGCAAGTTACGCCAGCTCAGTTAAAAGTAATTCTGGAGAATTTGCGTCATCGAGTTGTCGATGTTAAAGATCGTGATTATCGCAATATCCTGGAGGAAATCAGGGGGCAGATTGACAGTATTGATAGAACCATTCTTGAGACCCTGGCTCAAAGAGATCGGCTGGTCAGGAGAATCGGAAAAGAGAAGATGAAAAGGAATATTTCGGTTTTACAACTGGAGCGTTGGGAACAAATGCGCTCTGACCGTCTGATAATTGCCGGAAAGCTTGGTCTTGATGAAAAATTTGTCAAAAATTTACTTGAGTTACTTCATAAAGAGTCAATTTCTTTGCAAACTCAAATTATGAATAAAAGGTCAGTATGATGAGTGAAAATGTCGGGGTTCTATGGATTCGCTTAAAGTAACTATCGGTTTTTCACCAATAGCGATTGCGGCCAACAATCAGGAATCGGTGATTCAGAAGAATCTGACCGAGATGGCTTGTTACCATGATTATGTCTACGACCTGCATTTTCCCCACTATAACCCACAGATTTGTGCCAGTGGTCGGCCGATGCGTCAGGATTTATCGTTAAATGATGCGCGTCGTATAACCATGGAGATGATTGAGTGGAACCGGGCCAATACCGGGTTTAAACTGACTCTTTTACTTAATTATTTGCTGCATGATAACTACAAGGTGGTAGTTGACAATTTTGTCAGTGAATTTTATTCACGTGGCATCCACAGTGTGGTGGTAGCTGATTTAGAGTTGATCAAGCGTTTGAAAGATCGCCTGCCGGATCTGCAGATTCAGGGTTCCTGTCTCTCGCATCGCATGACTGAAGAGGAGCTTGAAGAGGAGCGTCGGGAAGGGGTGGTTCTCCATAATCCTTCGGTTGATATTATTCGTAATCCGGAACAGCTTAAACGTAATGCAGCGGCCGGTTATCGTCAGAAAGTGATAGCTTTTGAGGGTTGTTTAAACCAGTGTCCGGATGAAAACAGTAAATATGGGCACCGTTGGTATCTGGCTCGCAGCCTGACCCAAGAGAGCTCTTTTTGTACGAGAACCAAGGTTGCGGCGGATCCGCGTTATTTTTTTAAAGCCAACTGGATAACTATAGAGAGTTTTAAAACCTTGATGCCCTATATGGAGGTTGTAAAAATGCCCCGTTGTCGTAGTTCGATCTCTTTTGGTCTGGCCAGCCTGATCGATGGCGTCTTGCATGATAAACCATACAATATAGTTGATTTTATCGGGGCTGGCTATCAGGAGTTTTTAGCTCGTGATATAGGATATATCCCTTCAACGGTTTTTGATCAGGATTTTATTGCAACTTTGCAGGGTTGTAAAATGGATTGTCAAAAGAGAGGCTGCACATTGTGTTTTGAGAAAATGAGGCAGATAAAAAGTATCAGTTATAAACAGAAACGTCTGGCCGGGAGAGCCCTAAAAAAATATCCTGACCGGGCTTGGTATCTTGACCGAAAACAGCGTTCAGAGCGAACTGTTTTGTAAAGAGAGTTTTCGTTTCGGAGTATAAAAGATGAAAAATAGGATGACGGTTCTGTGGTCGGATGGCAGAGAGACTCTTTTTGCCGTTGACGCCAAAGCCAATTTTGATAGAGATCGTCTATTGTTGACGGTCAACACCGGGTCGGCCCATTATGGTTGGCATTGGGATCATTTTGCGGCTTTATTGATCACTCCTGAGGATTCTGTGGTCGGCGGAAAAACCTGCACTATTTCCCTGGGTTTTGCCAATGGTGAAGAGCTGGAGTTGAGCGTTGCTGATTTCCAGGCCGTAGAATTAAACCAGGCCAAAAATATTATTCAGTTTAAAGGAAAACAGGTATCAGCGATAATCAATCTTGATTATTTACTCAATTATCAAATTCGTGATCCGGCATCGGTTGAAAATAAGTAACTATTCAGGTGCCCACCATAAAGTTACAATAAATAGCGGAGAACTTTGCTTCGCTCTCATAAACGGGGTCACACCCCAAGAGTGCTTCCTCGCTACGCTCACAGCGAAGCCTGGGGTGCTAGCGCACCTTGTACCAGCAATGACCCCAATCCCGGCAGTTTTGATACAGAACCTTAATAGTTTCGAAAATAATAAGAAATGAGAGGCGGTTGTAATGAGTGTTAATAAGTTTACAAATGTCAAAATTTACAGTGTCGGTGGTCAACGACATTTTTTCGATAAAGTGAAAGATTTTCAACTCAGGGTTGAAAATTCCATGATTACAGTTCAACTTGAAGATGGTCTTTTCGGTTTTCCTCTTGACCGGTTACGTTATTTTGAACTGGGGCTTGCTCCTCAGGATTTAAAGGTTAATTTCAATCTGGGTGAGGTCTTTTTGAGTGGAGCTGATCAGGCGGAGAGTGAGCTGATTAAAATATCTCAGGTAATCAATTACGAATGGAAAGTAGACCAAGGTTTATTGATGGTTTTTGCCCTGGAACTTACGGTCGGATTTCATCTCGACCAAGTTGTTTCATATAATTTCAAAAATGGCAACTATTCAGCGTAAGTAGAAAAGCGCCTAATTTTGATGGATTTCAGTGAATTCCGGGGACATAACCTGATTCTCCGAAGGAAATCGGGATTGTGTCCCCGGAATTTACGGGTTAGCAGAATAGTTACCAAAAATGAAGCATGATGGGCATTTTATCCGGATCATGTTTTTGTAACAGTCAAGCCGGTTTCGGAGCAGTGGATAAGGGCGGTTTCCCAGACCGAGTCGCCGCTTAAGGCGGCATCGACCATGTTCTGCCAACCGAAACAGCCTCTGCAGAAACCGACGTTGGGCTGTAGGCAGGGTGGTTGAGCGCCGGGTTGAATAATTTTTAAACCTGAATTATTTTCAGTTTTTATTTTCTTGTCAGTAGATTTTTCCATCATTTATATTTTCCTGATGTATCTCTAAATTATCTGAGAGCTGTTTTGAGTTTTGCTGTCGCCCTCATGAATGGGGTCACATCTTGACAAATGGCGAATCAAAATTTCGATCTTACGCGAAACTATTGGTCGCCAAGTGTCAAGAAATGACCCCAGCCGAGACTTTGAGCGAATCCCGGGTTTTCTCTTAAATCTTTTTCATGCCTGCCAATAGTCTCTGAGGTGTCAGCGGCAGATCCATACAGCGGAAGCCGGTGGCGTTATAAACGGCGTCGGCAATTGCCGGTGCGGTCGGTGAGACCAGACCTTCGCCAGCCTCTTTGGCACCGAAGGGGCCGTCGGGCTCGTAGGTATCGACATGAACCGAGACCCCCGGCGGCATATCTTCGGCGCAGGGGATTTTATAGTCTAAGAAGGTAGTAGTCAGGGTTTTGCCCTCTTTCATGATGAATTGTTCACTTAAGGCGTAGCCCAGGCCCATATGGACTGATCCTTCGAGCTGGCCCTCAACCGACATCGGGTTGATCGGGGTACCGCAGTCGTGGGCTGTGGTCATAAATTTTACTTCGATAGCGCCGGTCTCCTGATCGACTTCACATTCGGCAACCTGGGCCCCAAAACTGAAGGCCGGAGTCACCAGACCTTTATTGCGCGGCGTGTAAGAGCCGTAGCCGATAATCGGTTCACCACGGTTGGCGCGCTGTGCCATTTTGACGGCATCGCCAAAGGAGACCGCCCGATCGGGACGGTTAGCGGGATAGATATTACCGTTTCCGCAGCGCATATCGTGGATTACATTCAGGTCGAATTTTAAAGAGACCATCTTGAAAAGTTCTTCCTTGATCTCCTGGGCCGCTTTGCGAACCGCGTTGCCGGCCATCAATGTAACCCGGCTGCCCCAGGTTCCGAGATCAGCCTGCGGGGTGACGGCGGTATCGGCGGCAGTCAGGCGGATATCGGAGATTTTCAAACCCAATTCTTCAGCCAGGATCTGGCGCAAAACCGTATCGCTACCCTGGCCGATATCGGAAGCCATAGTCATTAAATGAACGGTGCCGTCGTCAAAAGCTCTCACTTCAGCCCGGGTAAAATTATAACGGGTATTAAACCAGTTAAAGACGCCGCCTGAGATAAAACTATAACAGCCGAGACCAAGACCTTGGCCCGGTTTTAAATTCTTACGTTTTTCACGCCAGTTGGTCATTTCGGCGACCTTGATTAGCGATTCCTTAAATCCGCAGCTGGAAATTGTGGCAACACCGGGAATTTCATCGCCGCTCTCCATGGCATTCATGAGGCGGATATCAACTGGGTCGAGACCAAGTTTTTCAGCCGCCATATTCATCTGGGTTTCCGCGACAAAAAGGGCCTGAGGCGCGCCGAAACCGCGCATCGCTCCGGCCGGCGGCTTGTTGGTGTAAACATGAGCCCCGTAGTAGCGGTAGTTGGGGTAATTATAGAGCATGGCCCCGAAATTGCCGCATAAAAAACAGGCGGTCGGCCCCATACTGTTGTAGGCGCCGCCGTCTAAGTGGACGATGAACTCCTTGCCCAGAATCATGCCGTCTTTACTGAAAGCAATTTTGGAGTGGATATTCATCGGATGGCGGCGGCGGCCGGTGGCCAGTTCCTCTTCCCGGGTTAGCGTAAATTTCACCGGCCGACCAATTTTTCGGGCCATGAAAGCAGCGCAAAATTCCCAGGGTCGCATCTCCATCTTGCCGCCGAAACCACCGCCGACAAAAGGTTTGATGACGCGGATATCATTTTCCCGCATCTCCATGGTCGAGGCCAGCAGGCACTGGACAAAGTAGGGAGCCTGGGTTGAGGTCCAGATCGTCAGGCGGCCGTCGTGGTCATATTCGGCAACGCAGGAGCAAGGCTCCATGTAGGCGTGGCTTACGGCATGAACCGTAAAGTGATCATCTAAAATCAGGTCGGCCTCGGCAAAAGCTTTGTCAATGTTACCATATTCGATCTTGCGGTCGAGGCTGATGTTGGGAATGTCTTGCTTGTATTCGTCGTGGATTACCGGGGCATTGTCAGCCAATGATTCCTCGACCGAATAGGCTCCGGGGAGCTCTTCGTATTCAACCTTGATCAGGCGAATCGCCTCTTCGGCACTGTCCTTGTCCAGGGCGGCGACGGCGGCGACTTCATCACCGATGAAACGCACCTTATCGATGGCCAGGGCAAATTCATCCTGACTTTCCGGAACCAGGCGCCAGTTGCCATATTTGATTTTCGGGATATCCTGGCCGGTAATAACGCATTTGACGCCGGGCAGGGCTTCGGCCGCGCTGGTGTCGATACTTTTGATCAGGGCGTGGGCTACCGGACTGCGTAAAAGCTTGCCGTAGAGCATGCCGGGCAGGAAAATATCATCAGCATACTGGGCCGCGCCGACGGCTTTGATACGGGCATCGGAGCGGGGCAGGCTTTTGCCGACAACCGAGAAGTTATGATCTGTGCTCATTTTATTTCCTCAAATTCTTTTTGGTCATTATGTAAAATCTGATGGCGTCGTAAAAAGTCCGATCTACTGCGCTGTTGTGGTTTTTCAGGCACAGTCCTCAAACTGTCTCGATGCGGGGACAGGGGTCAAATCTTTATCCTTGACAACCCTCCCTCTTTTCAAGATTTATTCACTCTGCTATTGACGACTGACCACTGGCAAAGCCGGCTGCTTCTTTTAAGGCTCGGGTGGTCAGGACTTCGACCATTAATTTACGATATTCACGACTGGCGCGGACATCGGTGATCGGTGAAGCGTCTTCAGCCGCGAGGCGGCCGGCTTCGGCCAAGGTTGCATCCGTGATCTCTTTGCCAAGGAGAAATTCTTCGGCTTGGGTTGCTCGCAGCGGGGTTGGCCCGACTGCACCCATCGAGATCCGGACGGCTCGGCATTTACCTGTTTCATCAAGGGTAACCAAGGCTCCGATATTGACGGCTGCGATATCGACTTTGGAGCGCGGCGAAATCTTTTGGTAGCTGACGCCGCTTCCGGCGGCCAGTGTGGGAACTTTGATGGCGACTGCAATTTCATTAGCTTGCAAAGCGCTGCGGCCGGGTCCGAGAAAAAATTCATCAATCGGAATCTCGCGTTCATCGGAGCCGGAGGCGGCGACAATCCGGGCATTCATGGCCACCAGGGTCGGGATATTGTCGGCCGAGGGTGAAGCGTTGCAGACATTACCCATGACAGTGCCCATGTTGCGGATCTGGACGGTCGCGGTGGCCCGGGCGGCCCGGGCCAGCATTGGTGCGTGTTCAAGAACCAGAGGGCTGGTTTCGACCTCACGCAAAAGCGCTAGAGCGCCGATGGTCAGGCCCCCTTTCGGGGAGTAGTTGATACCGTCAAGATCGGGGATCTTTTTTACGGTCATGAGGAAATCGGGTTTAACGGCGCGATGCGAAAGGCGGACGATCATGTCGGTACCGCCGGCTTTGATCTTGATTTTACCCTGATGTTTTTCAAGCAAGGCGCAAGCTTCCCTGAGGCTGGTCGGCATCAGAAACTTAAATTGTGGTAGGGTCAAGGTTATTCTCCTTCAATTGGCGAGATTTTTCGGCCGCATCAGCGATGGCGTCGACAATCTTGTTGTAGCCGGTACAGCGACACAGATTACCGGAAAGAGCGGCGCGAATCTCGGCTTCATTCGGGTTGGGCGTATGGTCGAGCAGAAACTTGCTCGACATGATCATGCCGGGGCTGCAGAAACCGCACTGGATGGCTCCTTTAGCAATAAATGATTCCTGAATTGGATGGAGCTCGCAGTTTTCGAGATCACTTTTTTCCGCGGCTTGCGGGGCCAGGCCTTCGATGGTGGTAATCTGATGTCCCTCTACTTCGATTGCCAGGGTCAGGCAAGAGGAGACACTCTGACCGTCGATAAGTACCGTGCAGGCACCACAGTCACCGGTACCGCAACCCAATTTAGTGCCGGTCAGATGCACTTGATCCCGTAACACCTCATTCAAAGTGCGCCAGGGAAGGACGGCAATTTCGATATCATCACCGTTGATATTGAGGGTAATCAACTCTTTCTTCATTTTATTAACTCCTAAAATTTTTCAAATTTAATCCGTGGAGGTTTGGTAGTTTGCTTTGCCCTCTCTAATGGGGTCAAAGCTTGACAATAGCTGTTTGAGGCTTTTTGACTCAAGTAAACAGTTTTATACGCCATAGTCAAGCACTGACCCCGCCTGCGGAGGTTTGGGAGAAGGCTAGAACTTCTGTTCGTCGGAGTAAAGTTCGAAGCTATTCGTTAGATATTTTTGGTGCTGTGTCTCTTCTCAATAATCTCCGCCATTATGCTGATCGCAATTTCAGCCGGGGTCTGGGCCCCGATGGTCAAGCCGATCGGCGAGTAGAGCCCCTTGATTTCATTCGGGTTGAAACCTTCGTCGATGAGCCGTTGTTTGATCTGGCTGGTGCGGCGTTTGCTGCCGATCATGCCAAGATAAGCATATTCAGTGCCGAGTAACTGCTTGAGTAGAATATAGTCATGTTTATGTTCTCTGGTGATGAGCACCAGGTAGGTGTTGGATCCGGGAGTATAGAGGTTGAGAACCTTCTCCATCGGGGCGGTTACTACCTGGTCGGCGGCCGGAAACCTATGCGGGTTGGAGAACTCCGGTCGGTCGTCGATAATCGTAACCGCAAAACGGCACCAGTTTGCCATCTCGGCCAGAGGCAGGGCCAGATGGCCGCCGCCGAAAATAATCATCTGTGGCGGTAGAGTGATTTCGGAGAGCAGGTAATCCTGTTGATCTATGCTTATCCGCTGTACTGCGGCATTCGTTGTCCCGGCTTTTCCCTCTATTTGCAGGGTTTCCGGGCTCACAGCGCGGTTGGGCGTTTTTGTAACCCTTTGGCCTTCATGGTTAAACAGGCCACGTTCCACCTTGTCGGATTCTTTTTGCGGCAGACTTTCGAGCAGGTAATGAGCCCGGCTGCCCTTCAGGGTGGCGGCCACCGCTATCGCCAGGTCGGAATCTTCAGCTTGTGACCAATGACTGATAAAAACCGTAAAGTGACCGCCGCAGATGGCGGCCGAGTCAAGTCCCTGTTCACCGGCCAGGGAGAAATCAACTAAACAGCTTTGGTTTTTTTTAATACTTTCCCGGGCGGTTTGGATAACTTCGTGTTCACCGATACCGCCGCCGACCGTACCGATGATTGAGCCATCTTTTTTAACCAGCATACGAGCCCCGACCTCGCGCGGCACCGAGCCCCGCCGTTCGATTATCGTACACAGGGTAACGCCGCTTTCGTTTTCAAGGGCGGAGGCCAGGTCTTTCCAACTGAATTCCATATTTTACACAATTGTTAAATGGATTGATTTTTAATTTGGGCAGGTATAAACGATATATAATGAAATTGCAATTAATATATATATGTTAAGTTAAAGTGGGTAGTGTTGAACTTTGCTTCGCTCTCTTCGACGGGGTCGCAGCTTTATAAATGGCTGGTTAACATTGTGGCTTACGCGGATATCTCGGCCACCATTTATAAAGCAACGACCCCACCCGAGACAGTGCGGACAAAGGTTTTAGCCTTTTCCAAGCCTTTACGGACGGGGTCAGTGCTTGACAAAGGCGTATCTGGATGCTTGCCTGAGTCGAAAATCTCAAACAGCCTTTGTCAAGCTTTGACACCATTGATGAGGGCGATAGCAAAGTTTGTTGCATTCTCGATATTTGTTAACTTTACCTGTCCTTATTTTAAGGTGGCGGTGGTGGTAGAACCATTCAGGTGCCGTTTTAAAATGGTCTCAAGGCGGGGACAGACCTCAAGGCAGGGCTTTAGCCCGAGCCGGCCTGAGCTCTGTCCCCTTCGAAGTGGGCGAAGCAATATTCGCCGTTATCCGCTGTAACTTTATGAGAGGCACTTGAATAGTTGCTATAATTTGTCATCGTTGATGGCGTCGTAAAAAGTCCGATCTACTGCGATGTTGTGGTTTTTCAGGCACTCGACATACTACATGTATGGTCTCGCGCCTGAAAAACCACAACATCTTGTAAATCGAAATTTTTACTTAGCCATCCCGTGACTTTTTACGAGGGCATCATCGTTCGGTGCTGGTATAACCGGCCCTGAGTCATCCGGGCGTTGAGCGAAATAGCTTTCCCAGGTATCGACATCGCGCCGTCCGGCGGAGTGGCTGACCGGGATTTTAAGGGCGCTGGGGAACTGTTTTTGAATGAAAGGCCGGATGCCACTTTCACCACTCAAAGATAAAATCTCACCGATATGTCTCGGTCGAATCAGGTAGGGATGGGCCGGGCGGGCGCCCTCGGTGGCAATCAGCGGGCGCGGATATCCCCGAGCCGCGGAATCGACAAAAAGAGTCAGGGTTTCCGGTGTGATAAAAGGCATATCGCCGAGCAGAACCAGGATTCCGTCACTCTTGACGTTGTCCTGGTTTAGCTGCCTGAGTCCGGTACTTAACGAACTGAACATCCCGACCTGCCAGTCGGGATTACGAATCACTTCAACCTGCTCGAGCGGCTTAGCCAAAGAGGTGCAAATATTCTCAAACCAGGCCCCAAGGACAACGTGAGTTCGGGAGATTCCCGGGGTCGCCAGCACCCGGCGGATAACATGGCTTAAAATCGTTTCTCCCGCCCCCCAGGGCAACAATTGCTTAGGTCTTCCAAAACGCTGCGCCTGGCCCGCCGCCAGAATCAGGACGTCGATTGTAAAATCCGGCGTATGATTCTGGAGAGAGTTGGGGGAATGGGGCATTTTCAGTCAGTCTCCTAATGAATGACCAGGGCTTCGACGGTCAAGGTGCCGTCAATAATCGTCAATTTGCCGTTTACCGTGGTGGTTCCGATACAGACATCGTAATTGTCGTCAAGGCCGCCTTTAAGGGTGGTGGTAACATCTCCGCTATTGCCAAAAACCAGGTCACCGAAATAAGGTGCGGCCGGAACCATGATCAGGTCTCCATCGACAGCGGCATCAAAGCCATCCTGGAGAGGAAAATAACATGGTGTAGAACCATTGCAGGCGTTTGATCTCGGTTTATCGATGTAGATATAGGTGGCGTCAGTCGAGCCTCCGGCATTGATGTAGACCGCATTGGGGTAGAGACCTTCATCCGCATCATTGCTTGACACCAAGATTTGATCTTGATTTACACCGGCCTCCAGCTGTGACGGGTAGACTGTGACACTGATTACTTCAGAACCTCCGGGAGCAATGCTTAAGGGGGCCTGAGGCGACCAGCTGAACCAGGAACCGCCATCTCGCTTAGCCATATCTGAAACATTCAGGTTGGCTGTACCGTCATTAAAAATTGTAAAGGTCTGAGGTTCTAAGAAATCTCCGCTTATTTGAAAAGCGGGGTCGCCCTGGTAATTAAGTCCGAACTGAATCCAGCGATAAGGATCGTTGTGGCTGCAAAGGCCAGCCATTGCAGCCTTATGCTGAGAAAATATCTGGCCGAGTATTTGGCTGCCGCCGTTGAGCATCTCATCGTAAAATTGGTAGGCGTATTCCGTCGAAGGACCGCCGGTAGAAGAATTATCGGCCGGAGGATCATCGGAGTAGCCCCAGCCGTAACGGCTGCAGCCAAAGTAGGCTAAGGCACCGCCGTTCGGATTGCGTAAAAAAGCCTCACTTAAACAGGGATCGGTAGGGCCGTCGAAATAGCCGGTCAAGCAGGCCCCGGTGTAGACAATCGTGGTCAAGGCGGTTAGAACGGCGGCATCGCTGGATAAAAAGTAACCGTTTTCCAGAGCCCATAGTTGCTTATTACCGTGCGTGTCGATACAGAGATTTTGCCAGCCTTCGTTCAGCCGGGCCACAACGTTGTTGGTATCCTGTGGATAGTCACCGGCAATAGAACTATCCCAAGAGGTTAAGGTGTCGAAAAAATAAGCCAGGCTGGAGGGTTCGGAGTAGGGCTGGATACCGTCTCGGTAGAGCCGCCGTTGCCACATCTCGCCGTCGCTGACCGGATCATGTTCACGAAAACCCAAATGCTCGTCATCAAGCGCGTCGCCTGGTCGATCCCCACCATTGTAGGTGTCCCAAAGTTCCATGCCCATGAACATGAATTTGCCCCGGAAAGCCGCGTCTGGCGGGGCTGTTTCATAGGAAATCAGCTTGCTGATATAGTTGGCGGTATCGGCCACAGCCCGTACCGGAATTCGACCGACGATAACGTCCGGGGCCAGGTCACCTTCATCTCCGGCGGTTGTGTCGGCTTCACCGTAAATCCCATCTCCGTCCTCATCCCAGTTGCCGTCAAGACCGGCATAATAGAGATCAGTGGGCATATGCTCTTCGATTTCAGTTGGTGTTGTATTGACCTCAACGTAGCAGTTGCGATCCGGTACCACCGTATCATCTCCGCCGAGAACAACGTAAAGCGTTCCGTGGTTTTCGACATAATCTTTGATACAATTGCGGATTTCCTCTTGGTTATCGATTCCGTTATAGGCGGGATCGCTATAGATGCTTTCAGTCGTCAATACTTGAGCGGTCAAGCTGGTATGGGATAAACGATGATCGGCCAGAACCTGAAAGGTGTCGGCCAGTGCCGACGAAGTGATCACCAGGTAATCAACCGTGGTGGTGGGCATTTCCAATCGGGCTTCAGCCTGGTACTCGGCGGACGGCAAAACTTCAGGGTTAACCACCAGGCGGGTTATCATTCGTTTGAAAATATCATTATTGGTTGCGGGTGCAAGCTTTCGTATCCCCTCACTTTCCAGGGTCAGGCTTAAGTTTAAAGTGGTCGCCAGATAGAGTTTTTGGCGATAAGGATTATAGCGTAAAGGGTTTAAGCGTAAAGAAACATAGGTCATCCCGCGCATGGTGTGGTGGCCGACCACTTCGGCAGCTATTTGCGGGGTCAGGGCATCCCGGGCGTAAGTTTCGGGATCAGGAGGAACCGTGGCCAAAAGCGGTGCGCCCGGTCGAACCGGAGGTTGTACTGGCCGGATAATGATATCCTCGGCAACCAGTTGTTCATTAATATTTTCCGTAAGACCGGCAACCCGGGTGCCAGCCGGTAAAAGCACATTAATATACCGGGCCGGCAGCCAGGGGGTGCCGGGCCTATCTTCGGGTTGTATGGTTTTTGGTAAATCGACCATTTGGCCATTCGAGTAGGTCGTAAAATTTAACTCTTCCGACTTGAAAACCGCATTTACCTGGAGATTTTCGCCGGATGTCGTGGTTCTAATTGCGGTGTTTTGCAACGTGGCCTGCAAGGGGGCCTCGGGAATAAAATCGAGGCTGACCGGTTCAATTCTAATCTCGGGTTCACCTCCTGCAGCTTCGACAATGATCGTCCGTTCGAACAGGGCTCTTCCCGATTCCGCAGCAAAAACAACATCTATTCCGCAGAGTAGTGTCGATACTAAAAGGCAAAATAAAATCGTATATCTTCTCATGATTAGAATCTCGTCAATAAGATTTTTTACGTTGTTACACTGGAGCTAAATTTGTATTAACACGGTAATTGATTGAACTCAAGGTAAATAACCTATGTTTTCTTTTTGCGGTCATAGAAATATCCAGATCATTATTTCTTCCTTGACTCATAATATTACTGTGTGGTTTAATCGGCATTACAAATCGTTGATGAACTCGTAAAAGGTCACGGGATGGCTAAATAAAAATTTTGATATCCTGCGTTGTTTTTAAATATGTGGCCATATTAGTGGTCTGAAAACGCTTTTTACGACGCCATCATCAGTTCGAATATGGGGAGTACTATGAAACGCTTTTGTAGATTTATTTTGATTTTTGCACTCTTGCAGTTGTGTTTAATTATTTCAAGTTTCGCTTTTGCTGCTGAGCAAGATGTCGGCAAGAGGCGTGGCGGATTGATAAAAGTCAGCGATAAAGTGGTGCCGGGTGAGTCCGGGGTTTATATTGTTCGGTTAGCCGATCCGCCATTGGCGCTCTATCGCGGTGGAATTCGTAACCTCGCACCGACGGCCACTGCCGGAGTTCGGAAACTTGATGTTGGCAGCCGCTCAGCTCTGGCCTATCGACAATATCTGGATGGAAAACGAAGCGTGGTGGAACAGGCTATGGTACGAATTCTGGCTCGTCCGGTGTCGAGCCGTTTTCGATATGAGATTGTTTTCAATGGTATGGCGGTTGAGTTGACCCGGGCTGAGGCGGAAAAAGTGAAGCAGTTGCCGGGGATTGTCAGTGTTGAACCGGAGAAAATGAGTTTTCTCCATACCGATGCCGGTCCTCAATGGATCGGGGCCGATCAGCTCTGGGATGATGTCAGCTTCCCGGTGAAAGGGGATGGGCTGGTTATTGGCGTTATTGATACCGGTATCAATCCGCACAATCCATCCTTTGCCGATATCGGCGGTGATGGTTACGACCACAACAATCCACGAGGGATCTATTATGGTATCTGCAACCCTTTGCACCCCGATTATGATGCTGCTTTTTGTAATGATAAATTAATTGGTGCCTATGATTGTACGCCGGAAATTGTCGGTAACCCTGAGACCGCACTTGATGTTAATGGGCATGGTT
>DAOVTG010000166.1 GCA_030633185.1 Deltaproteobacteria bacterium | reverse complement strand
TGGTCGCTCTTTTATGGCTCAGGCCGATGCTTTCAGCCTCTTGACTGCCTATGGTTTGCCGGTACCTGCTTACTGTGAAGTCAGTGATCTTGATGGAGCCCTGGCGGCCGCCGCCGAGATCGGTTATCCGGTGACAATTAAGGTTGAATCGGAAGAGGTTGTTCATAAATCGGATGCCGGCGGGGTGGTTCTTAATGTTAAGGATGATCAGGCCCTGACCGAAGCTTTTCAAAAGATGATGAAAAATTTTCCGGGAGCCGCCTGTTTTATGCAGAAATTTATCGATCCCGGGATTGAGGTGATGGTCGGTGCCAATCGTGAGACCGAGGGTTTAGGTCACGTAGTGGCTTTCGGTTTGGGTGGAATCTTTGTCGAAGTTATGAAGGATGTTATCTTTCGCTTAAACCCGCTCTCAGCTGATGATATCGAGTTCATGATCAAAGGGATCAAAGGTTATCCCATTCTCGAAGGAATCAGGGGAAGGGCCGGGGCCGATATTGAGAAACTGAAAGAGGTTCTCGGTCGGATCTCGATGCTCTTAAATAACCATGAAGAGATTGATGAAATGGATCTTAACCCGATTTTCGCTTATCCCGAAGGCCGGGAGCCGGGTTTGGTAGACGTTAGAATTAAGTTAAAGGGGAAATAACACATGGCACTATGGTTAAATCTGGGTGAAATCCTGCGGGTTAATGCGGTGAAATTTCCGCAAGCTATAGCTTTTTGCGATAGCACGCGGCGTTTCACTTTTCCGCAGACCAACTTGCGCGTAAATCGTCTGGCCAATGCTTTGGCCGGGTTGGGGATTGGTAAAGGCGATAAAGTCTCCTGTTTTATGGAGAACTCAATCGAGATTTGTGAAATCTATCTCGCTTGCGCCAAACTTGGCGCGATGATCAATCCCATAAACTTTCGTCTGGTCGGGCCTGAAGTCGAGTATATCGTCAACAACGCTGATGCCAAGGTGATGATCGTCGATGAAGAGTTTGTGCCGATGGTCACCGAGATCAGGGGAAAGCTTACCACGGTCACCGATTTTATTGTGGTTGGTAATCTTTGTCCGGATTGTTTAGAGTATGAGGCTCTGTTGGCCGATGCTGGTGATGATGAGCCCCAAGTGAAGGTAGCTCCGGCTGATCCCTGGATTTTGCTCTATACTTCGGGCACTACCGGGCGGCCCAAAGGGGTGATTCGTTCACATGAATCATATATCGCCTTCTATCTTATTAACGGCAGTGATTTTAGTTTCAGCTACCGGGATACGGTTTTGACCTGTATGCCGTTGTGTCACGTCAATACGACTTTTTTCTCGTTTGCGATGACCTATTTCGGAGGGACTAACTATATTCAGCCAGCTCGGGCCTTCAGACCGGAAAATATTCTCTCGATCATTGAGAGTGAAAAAATCACTTTTATGTCGTTGATACCGACGCACTATAATTTGATTTTCAGCCTCGATCAGGGGAAAATTGACTCTTTTGATCTCTCATCCCTGACCAAACTACTTTGTTCTTCGGCTCCGGCCCGCAAAGAGCATAAGGAAGCCATCTTAAAGTTGGTGCCCGGGGTTAAACTCTATGAGGGTTACGGTTCGACCGAGGCCGGGATTGTCACGACCTTGATGCCTGAGGATCAGATGAGTAAACCGGGTTCGATTGGTAAGGAGTCTTCGGGGACTGATCTCATCAGGATTCTTGATGAAAATGGTCAAGATGTAGCTTCCGGTGAGGTCGGCGAGCTCTATTCGCGGGGGCCGATGCTTTTTGACCACTACTATAAACTGCCGGAGGTGACGGCTGAATCTTTTCAGGGCGAATATTTTTCGGCTGGTGATATGGCCCGGCGTGATGAAGATGGTTACTACTATCTCGTTGATCGCAAGAAAAATATGATTATTACCGGGGGCGAGAACGTTTATCCTTCCGAGGTTGAAAATGTTATTGCGGCCCATGAAGCTGTTTTTGACGTGGCCGTGGTCGGGCTGCCGCATGAAAAATGGGGCGAAGAGGTAAGCTCCGTAGTTATTTTGAAAGAGGGGCAAACGCTCTCTGAAAAAGAGCTGGTCAGTTATTGCCGGGCTCAACTGGCACCCTATAAATGTCCGAAAAAAACCTTTTTTATCACCGCTGACGAGATGCCGCGTACCGGAACAGGCAAGATTTTGCACCGGATTTTACGTGAGCGTTACGCTTAATTTGTTGTAACTTTTCAGGTGCCGTTCCGTCTCGGTTGGGGTCATTTCTTGACTATGGCGTATCGAGATAATCGGACAAGCCGAAAAGCTGCCAACAGCCATTGTCAAGATGTGACCCCATTTATGGGGGCGAAGCAAAATTCGATGCTACCCGCTTTAACTTTAAGTAAAGTAAGATAGCAGACAGATAATTTAACAATAAAAAGGAGATTTTATGTTTACGAAAGCTTACATCCCTTATGGTGGTTATTTTTCTTCACCTTTTGCCCGCTGGCAGGGTAGTTTGGCGAATGAGAACGGTATTAAACTGGCGGCAGCTACAGCCAAACGCTGGCTCGCAGAAAAAGAGATTGACGCCGGGCTCTTTGAATATCTCTTTTACGGCTTTACGATTCCCCAGAATCATGGTTTCTACGCCAGCCCCTGGGCGGCGGCGATGATGGGAGCCGAGAGGATTCCCGGTTGCATTATCAGTCAGGCTTGTTCGACCTCAACCACCTGTATTTATCAGGCGGCTCTCGGCATTGAAATGGGCGACTATAATAAAGCTTTTACGCTGATGTCTGATCGTTGTTCCAACGGCCCGCATCTGGCTTGGCCTAATCCTAAAGGACCGGGTGGTGAATTAGAGACCGAGAACTGGTTGATGGATAATTTCGGCAATGATCCCTGGGCCAAAAATGCGATGATCGAAACCGCTGAAAATGTGGCCAAGGAAGCCGGTATAACCCGTGAAGAGTGCGATGATCTGGCGATGCGTCGTTATGAACAATACCAGGATTCCTTAGCTGATGATCGGGCCTTCCAGAAGCGTTATATGTTTCCCATTGAACTCAAGATAAGTAAACGTAAAACCATTACTTTCAGTGAGGATGAAGGGGTGATGCCGACGACTGCAGAAGGGCTCGCTGGCTTGCGTCCAGTTCTGCCTGAAGGTGTTCATAGTTTTGGTTCCCAGACCCATCCCGCGGATGGCAACTGCGGCCTGATCGTAACTGATCAGCAGACCGCCAAAGAGTTGAGCCGTGATGCTAATGTCGAAGTTCAGATTCTCTCTTACTCTTTCTACCGAGAGAAAAAAGGCTATATGGCGGCTGCCGTGGTGCCTGCAGCCGAGAAAGCCATGCAGAAAGCCGGTATCGGAATTAAGGATGTTAAGTCTCTTAAAACCCATAACCCGTTTGCCGTCAACGACCTCTATCTTGCCAAAGAGCTTGGTATTGATGCGCACGGCTTCAATAACTATGGCAGTTCCCTGATCTTTGGGCACCCCCAGGGACCGACTGCCGGACGTTGTATTATTGAGATGATTGAAGAGGTCGCCCAAAATGGAGGCGGTTATGGACTTTTTGCTGGTTGTGCGGCCGGTGATACGGCGGCCGCTCTGGTTGTGAAAGTTACTTGTTAGATGTTTACTATTAAGTTATTAAAGAATTAAGAGGTTAAAAAATTATGAGCGAGAAAAAAGCAATACTATCTGGTAACGAGGCGATTGCCCGGGGTGCCTGGGAGGCTGGTGTTCGTCTGGCTTCCGCTTATCCCGGTACGCCCTCGACCGAGATTTTGGAAAATGTCAAAAACTATAAAGATATCTACTCTGAGTGGGCTCCGAATGAGAAAGTGGCCTTAGAAGTCGGTATCGGTTCTTCCATTGCCGGGGCTCGGACTTTGGTGACGATGAAGCATGTCGGGATCAATGTTGCTGCCGACCCTCTCTTTACGTTTTCCTACACCGGGGTCAAGGGCGGCTTGGTTCTGGTCAGTGCCGATGATCCGGCCATGCACAGCTCGCAGAACGAGCAGGACAACCGTAATTATGGTCGTTTTGCCAAAATCCCAGTGATTGAGCCGAGTGACAGCCAGGAGTGTAAGGATTTTGTGGCAGTGGCTCTGGATTTAAGTGAGGAATTTGATACCCCGGTCATGTTTCGGACTACGACTCGGACTTCACATTCTAAGAGTATGGTTACGTTGGGAGAGCGTCGGGAACAGTCGGGTAAAATCGAACTCGAAAAGAATATGCCCAAGTATACGATGCTCCCGGTTAGTGCCCAACGGCGGCATCCGCTGGTTGAAGAGCGGATTGTCAAACTTAAAGAGTATGCCGAGACCACACCGTTGAACCGGATTGAGTATCACGATACCAAGATCGGCGTGATCACTAATGGCATCAGTTATCAATATGTTCTGGAAGCCCTGCCTGAAGCTTCGGTTCTGAAACTGGGGCTTACCTATCCTCTGCCGGAAAATAAGATCAAGGAATTTGCGGCCAAGGTTGACCAGCTTCTGATTATTGAAGAGGGGGATCCTTTCTTTGAAGATCAGATCAAGGCGATGGGAGTCAAGGTTGATCACGGTAAAGACCTCTTTCCGTTGACGGGTGAGTTCAGCGTTGCTTTTCTCAAAAATCAGGTCACCGGGGTTAAGGCCGAGCTCAAGGATATTGCTGCCGATTTGCCTGGTCGTCCGCCGGCCTTCTGTCCCGGTTGTTCGCATCGCGGTATCTTTACTATCCTGAAAAAACTTAAAGTTTTTGTTTCCGGAGATATCGGTTGCTATACTTTAGGGGCCCTGCCGCCGATGTCGGCGGTGCATGCTTGTGTCTGTATGGGGGCTAGCATCAGTATGGGCCATGGTATGGCCAAGGTCGTCGAACAAAGTGATGATATGAGTCAGAAGGTGGTCTCCGTGATTGGTGACTCAACCTTCTTTCATTCCGGTATGACCAGTCTGCTTAACTGTATCTATAACAAGAGCAATTCGGTCGCCATGATTCTTGATAACCGGACAACCGGCATGACCGGCGGTCAGGAGAATCCGGGTTCAGGACGGACTTTGGATGGTGAAGAGGCGATCAGTGCCGATATCCCGGCCTTGGTCAAAGCTTTCGGCATCAAAAATGTCGTTAAAATCGATCCCTACAATCTGGTTGATATCGAAGAGAAGATGAAAGCGGCTTTAGCTTCCGACGAGATGGTTGTGGTTGTGGTTGAAGCCCCTTGTGTCTTGCGTTATCGTATCAGTCATCCGCCGTTGAAGGTTGATCCGGAAAAATGTACCGGCTGTAAGCAATGTTTGAAAGTCAGCTGTAATGCCCTCTCTTTAGAAACGAAGGGTGATGACAGTTATGTCGTGATCGATCCCAATATGTGTGCCGGTTGTGGTGTCTGTGCCCAGGTCTGTAAGTTCGATGCAATTGGAAAATAAATATAATTGGAGAATATTCGGTTTTAACGTGCATCAACCTGCCAAAATTGGGGTCATTGCTGGTAAAAGGTGCGTCAGCACCCCAGCTTTGACCTCGTTTATGAGGGCGAAGCAAAGTTCGCATTATTTGCAGTAGTTTTGTAGACGTAAGCTGGATATTTACTATAATTGGAGAATAAATAATGGAAACAACAAATATTTTACTAGCCGGAGTCGGTGGTCAGGGGGTCTTGCTGGCAAGCCAGATTTTTACCTCAGTGGCGATTGAGGCCGATCTTGATGTTAAACAGAGTGAAGTTCACGGCATGTCGCAACGGGGCGGCAG
>DAOVTG010000198.1 GCA_030633185.1 Deltaproteobacteria bacterium | reverse complement strand
TTTCGTGGTGGAGGCGGGTCTCGGGAATTACCGCATCTGGTCAAAGATCCGATTTTTCTGGAACCGGTGGAACTTGATCAGGAGCAATCCCAGGCGGTTCGTGAACTTGAGCCTCGGCTTGAGCTTGAACTTCCCGAACCGCCGCCCGAGATTTTAAGACCCCGTTTACCGATCCCGGAGATAAATCCTGAAATCGAGTTCTCCAAAGTGATGCTTGATGCACGGATTGACACTGATTTCGAGCTTCAGCCCCTGGCGGCAGCTCCGGTGACTCCGGTTCCGACCCTTTCCCGACCCGATTTTTATCGGATTGGTGAAGTTGATCGCGAACCGTTGAGTACGACCCGGATGGAACCGGTTTATCCCTTTCTGGCACGGCGCCGAGGGATTGAGGGGTCGGTCAAACTCCGCTTTTTTGTGACCCGCCAAGGGCGGGTTGAAGGGGTTGATATTATCAAGGCCGAGCCCCCCGGCTATTTCGAAAAAACGGTGCGAGAAACGGTCTCAAACTGGCGTTTCCAAGCCGGTATGGTCGATGGCACCAAAGTCAAAACCCTGGTTGAGACCACCATTGTTTTTAAACTCGCTAGATAAAGTAAAGCCTGATTTCTTTCAATGCTGATGTCTCGGTGATCCCCTTTTTACTTAGCCATCAGGCTTGAGTATTAATAAAACATTGAAAGAGATCCTGGCCCTATCTTTTGGACTTTCTGACTCTTTGGGTCATGATCATCGTGAAGAATTTATTGATTTGTGCGGCGTCTGGTCGGTTGATGATATTTCTGAATTTAAAAAGAATTTACAGGAATGTGAGAGCGTTGATATGAGTGATTGGCAATGAAAAAATTTTTGCTGGACACTAATTGCTACACCGCACATTTTCAGCATATTGTTGGTCTCAGAAGATGGTAGTCAAGGGGGCAATAGACTCGATTGGTTTTGTGCTCCCGGCGTTTTTTTTGCTGGTCTTCTCTCTCTCGTTGACTATTCCTGCCGCCGCATCGGCCCGGGAGGCCGCTTTTTATCAGAAAAAGCTCTCTCCGGTAGCCGTTCGTCTGCTTTTTGAAATGCAGGAGCTTAATCGCAGCGGGGAATATCAAAAAGGTTTACAGCAGTTTGAAAAATTTTCTGTAAAACATAGTAAAAAGCTTCCGGCGCTCTTAAACTTTATGGCCGCAAACCTCAATTTTCAGTTGGCGAACTACCCCGAATCCGTAAAACTCTATCGCCTGGTACTTGAGAAGGCACCGGAGTTTTATGTTGTCTATGAAAATCTCGGGATGGCGTTGATGATGACGGAAAGCTATAGGCCAGCCGCCGAGATTTTTCTCGAAGCGGTGGCCTTTTTGCCGGAGAAACAACAAAAACTTAAATATCAGGCTGCCATCGCTTCTCTTTATGGTGAAGATTTCAGTAAAGCTCGCTCGTTGCTGGTTAAATTGCTGGCTGATAATCCGGAGCCGCCGGCCGTCTGGTTTAAAGCTTTGATCCAGGCTTATTGGCGGTTGGATCAAAGCAGAGCCGCATTAGAGGTCGCCGGTCGCTTGGTTGACCGTTATCCGGCGGCTATCGAGCATTGGCGTCTTTATGGTCAAATTGCGCTCTCGGCCGGAGAGTATCAACTTGCCTTGAGTGCTTATAAAGTTTTGCAAACCAGCGGCCGGGCTTCAGTTAAAGAGTGTAAACTGGTCGCTCGCATCTATCAGCAACTACAACTGTCGGGGGCCGCAGCGGCCGCCTGGGAGAGCGTTTTCGTTGAGAACGAACCCTCTTTCCAAGAGCTTGAGACGTTGGTTGCTCTCTACCGGCAGAGCGGGCAGGTGGACAAGGCTTTAAAAACTCTGAACCGTTTACAAAAGCTTGAGCCCGGAACCGCTATTGCCTTTAGGCGCGGCAAGATCCTCTATCATGCTGGCCGCTACCGCGAAGCCTTTGCAATCTTTACAAAGCTTGAAAAGATCGCCGAAGAGGATGGTTATCAGTATCTCCTGGCCGGCTACTGCGCCTGGAACGAGAATGATTTTCCCGCTGCCGCCACATCCTGGAACAGGGCGGCCGACTATCCCACCTGGCGCGACCGCTCCCTCAACCTGCTGCGCACCCTGAAACCCTGGCTCGAAGCCGAATCATCAGGTTGAAGGTAACGACCATTCCGGCTGTCATGAATAGAACTGGTAATATGAGCATATTGATTTTAATCGGGCTTTTATCCGGCCTCTTTTTTAGTTCGACCTTCATTCTCAACCGAGTTATGAGTTTGGAAGGTGGACACTGGGTCTGGTCGGGTTGCCTTCGTTACGCCTATATGATTCTGTTTCTGATTATATTGCTGTCACTTTTCCAAGGCAGCAAAGCCCCGGGGCGAGTGTTTAGACTTTTTTTCAGGCACTGGAAGTTCTGGGTAATCGCTGGCAGTATAGGTTTTGGCGGGTTTTACTCGTTAATTTGTTTTAGTGCCGATTATGCTCCGGGGTGGGTTATCGCAACCACCTGGCAACTGACGATTATTGCAACTCTGGTTGTTTTGATCGGCTTTGGCCGATCATTTCCAAAAAAGGTATGGTTTTTCTCATTTATCGTATTATCAGGGGTTTTGCTGGTCAACTTGAGCCATTTTGAAATATCTACGACTAAAGAGTTGTTGATGGGTGGCATTCCTGTTTTAATTGCCGCGTTTTGCTATCCAATTGGCAACCAATTAGTCTGGGAAGCTAAAAATGGTAACCCGTACCTGCCAAATATCAAGAACCCCCTTTTAGAAAATCCGCTTAATAAAGTCTTGTTGTTGTCCCTGGGCTCGGTACCCTTCTGGTTGCTTCTGGTGGCCCTTAACAGGCCCCCACTTCCATCTTCCGGACAGCTTGTAAATACGGCTTTGGTGGCCCTTTTTTCCGGAATTATCGCGACCAGCCTTTTCCTGTATGCCCGTAATCGATCGAAAAGGGCAAGTGAGTTGGCGGCTGTCGACGCTACTCAATCAAGTGAGGTTATATTCGCAATGGTCGGTGAAATATTAATTTTAAGTGCCCCTTTGCCCGGCCCTATCGCTCTCGCCGGGATTTTTCTGGTTTTCACCGGCCTGGCATTATTTATTCGCTTTCAAGAAATTGCAAATTAATCAACGAGGAGAAGATGAGATGAAAGAAAAAGTAAAGATAGGTATAATTATTTGCGATCGCTATCGTCGGTGTGCCGGTGGAAAATGTTTCAGATCTTTGCGCAACCGGGAAGGCGCGTTCAGCCGATACAAGGATGTGGAGGTTGAAGCTGTAGGGTATACCTCTTGCGATGGCTGTCCCGGCGGCAATGTTGAATATGCTGTTGATGAAATGAAGGCAAATGGCGCTAAAGTAATACATCTTGCGACCGGGTTAGTGGTTGGTTATCCTCCATGTCCTCATATCACTTATTTTTGTGACTTTATCAAAACCAGATATGATCTTGAAGTCGTTTATGGCACCCATCCGATACCGCAAAAGTATCTCGATATGCATGATAAGTTGGGAACCTGGGATAATCCGGAGTGGCAAAAAATTATTCAACCAACATTAGTGGACAAAGAAACCCGTTTGTCTTATGATTAACCTATGTCCAAGCTAACTATAACCAGCCTCATTTATCGCCACCTCGGCCCCTTTGACCTGACAATCGAAGCTGGTGAAACAGTCTCTCTTTCGGGATCTTCGGGAGCCGGGAAGAGCCTGCTCTTGCGGGCTCTGGCCGATATTGATCCGCATGATGGCGAGGTCTGTCTCAATGGGCAATCATGTCAATCTTTTCCGGCTCCGGAATGGCGGCGACAGGTGGCTCTGCTGCCAGCCGAAAGCCAGTGGTGGCATGATACGGTAGGCGAACATTTTCAAGGATCTTTGGCTCCGGAAATATGGGCCTCCTTAGGGTTTGAGGGCCAGGTCAAAAGCTGGTCGATTACTAGACTTTCGTCGGGCGAAAAACAGCGGCTGGCGATTTTACGCCTATTGCAGAACAACCCCAAAGTTCTACTGCTTGATGAACCGACCGCCAATCTTGATCCGGAAAACAGCCAACGGGTAGAGAATCTTTTTCTCAACTATCAGCGCGAGCAGGGTGCGGCTATTCTCTGGATTACTCACAGTGTTGAACAAGGCCGCCGTCTCGGCAGGCGTCACTACCAGCTTGAAAATGGTCGGCTGGAGTTACTTAGCCAACCGAGACTTTTTGCGAGTGCATCATGAATGTTATCCCCCTGACTCCGTTTGATCTTTTCCTGACCTCCCTGTTGATTGTCGGCCTGGCCCTTTTATCTTTACCCATGCGTCTCGAAATGGCCGGTCAGATTATGGTTGCCGCCTTTAGGACGACGATTCAGCTGTTGCTCATCGGCTTTATTCTGAAATGGCTCTTTACCAGCGCCGGGCCGGTCTGGATCGCTATTTTAAGCCTTTTCATGCTGCTCAATGCCGGTCGCGAGGTTACACGTCGCCAGAAGCGTCAATTTAAAGGTTTCTGGGGTTTCGGAATTGGTACCCTGTCGATGTTTCTGACCTCTTTTCCAATGGTAATTTTTACCCTGACCGTTGTCATCAACAACCAGCCCTGGTATGAACCACGCTATGCCATTCCCCTGCTCGGGATGTTGCTGGGCAACACCATGAACGGCGTTTCCTTAGGTTTTGACCGCCTGCTGCATAATGTCTGGCAGCAGCGCCAGGTTATCGAAAATCGTTTGATGTTGGGGGAGAGTTGGTCTGAGGCCTTGACTGAAATTCGCCGCGAGAGTATTCGCTCCGGCCTGATGCCGACTATAAATGCCATGATGGCAGCCGGTATCGTCAGCCTGCCGGGTATGATGACCGGCCAGATTCTGGC
>DAOVTG010000162.1 GCA_030633185.1 Deltaproteobacteria bacterium | reverse complement strand
TTCATGACCCAAAATCTTGCGACAATCGGCAACAATCTCCGGCTCGCAGGTTAAAGGAATAATGCGAAACGCGGCAACCTGCTTGCCTTTTTTAACAACAAAGTTATTATGGATAGTCGGCAACGAGGGAATCGCCAGCCGATTTATGGCAATAATCTTTTCCGCATCAAGCTTAAAAAGCCCATCAATAGCAGCATAAAAACTGATCTTTCCTTCGCTCGGTTCTTTATCGTAAACAATATTTTCACCGGCCAGGAGCGGGGCCATGATCAGGGCCACCTCATCTTCATGGACTTCCTCTTCATTCTCATCGAAAACAAAGATATTTTCCCGCCCCAAAGATTTCAGTTTATCAACGTCGCTCTCTCTAACGATATGCCTTTTTCTAAAAGCCACCTGTTTAATCTTTTTATCGACATTAACTTCAGTCATATCGTGAGCAATAGCAAGGCCGATTGCCTCTTCAACTTTTACTTTTCTCATTTTTACAAATCCTAAACTGTATCAGAGTGCAAATAACTCCTGCAAGCAATTGACTATCTTCAGTTGAGTGTTTTTGGGAATTATTCCAATTTTCCGGATTAACCTTGCTTTGTCAATAGATCGCATTTGGTCTAATAGAATCAAGCCCTTTTTCTTTTGAAAAGTACAAGGAATCCGAGTAGGGTACAGAAAACCTTTTGATGTCATTGGTGCAACAATGGTTGTCCTAAGGGAGGCCATCTCATTTGGTGAAATGATAATGCAAGGTCTTGTCTTTTTGATCTCTGATCCTTTTGTTGGATCAAGCTGAATCAACCAGGCATCAAACCTCTGAACAACCGGATTTACCATTCCCAATCCTCATCTTCCACTAAAGACGTATTTAACCATTCCAGATCACGCTCACTATCTTTCATCTCGACCTTATCAAACTGCTCCTCCCAACCTTGCCTTGGTTTTCTGAGCGGCTGAATGAGGAGTCCATCATCCAAAACTCTAAATTTTAATTCGTTGCCACCAAGTTGAGCTTGCTCAATAATTGCCTTGGGAATTCTGACCCCTTGAGAATTCCCTATACGAATCAGCGTTGTCATACGCACCTCCTCCTTTTCGAATTGTAATTACAATATAATAACATCATAACATCGCAAGGGAAAGTCAAATCTTACCATTACGCTGACAAAGGCATGAAGCAGGACAAAACGGAGTCAACTGAACCGTTTGACAAGTCCTTTGATGTCTTCGAGAATAATAAAGAGGGCTGGAACCATGATCAGGATGATCACAGTTGAAAAAAGGATACCGAAACCTAAGGAAATGGCCATCGGGATCAGGAATCGGGCCTGTCTTGAGGTTTCGAAAATCATCGGCATAAGTCCAAAAAAGGTGGTCATTGTTGTCAGAATAATCGGACGAAAACGCTGGGTTCCGGCATTGATGATCGCGGCATAAGGGGTCGTCCCTTCCCGCACTTGACGGTTGGCAAAATCGATTAGAACCAGTGAATCGTTGACCACAACCCCGGAGAGGGCGACGATCCCGAACATACTCAAAAGACTTAAACCGTAACCCATAAGGAGATGGCCGGCAATCGCACCGACGATACCGAACGGAATACTGATCATAATAATTGCAGGCTGGATATAGCTGCGAAAAGGAATCGCCAGGAGCAGATAGACGATCATCAGAGCAATCAGCATCCCCTTGCTCAACGCTGCCATACTCTCCATTCGATCCGACTGTTTTCCGGCAAAACTGAAATTTAAGCCCTGATACTTCTCCTGTAGAGCTGGCAAAATATCTTTCTTTACCGCCGCACCGACCATATCTGCCTGATTTTGCGGCGTCACATCACAACTCACATTGATGATCCGGCGGCCGTCACGACGCTCGATAGTCGTATAAGCCTTGCCTTTTTTGATCTCGACGATATCTAAAAGCGGTACTTTAACCCCCTTGGGGGTTGAAATCAGCATCTCTTCAAGATAATATTCCGACTCTCTCTCAGCTTCCGGAGTCCGCACCATGATCTTCATCTCATTACGACCGCGCAGCTGGCGAAAGACCTCAAAACCATAATAGGCGTTCCTGATCTGACGGGCAACATCGGCGGGCTGAAGACCAAGACGATAACCAGCTGCCTTGAGTGTAAAATCGAACTGATCCTTACCCGGCATAAAACCATCATCAACATCCGAAACCAGGGGAAAAGAGGTCAAAGCTTCAGCCAGTTCAGCGCCAGCAGCAGCCAGAACCTCGGTATCACGATGCTGAAGTTCCACGGTCAGGGCCGCACTCGACCCTCCGGGGCCACCCATATCAGCCTTAAACTGAAGATGTTCAACCCCGGGCAAGCCCCCGACCAGACGCCGCCAGCGTTTAGTAAAATCTCCGGTACTAACCGGCCGCACTTCAGGGGAAGTCATATGAACTTGAGTCCAGGTCATATTGCGATCGACGTAGGAGAGTATTCCTTTGAGCTGTTTTCCCCGCCCGATCTCATCAACCAGGCGATTAGCACTTTGAGAAAGTTTGCGGCTGACGGCCAGCGTTTCGGTTACCGGAACTCCGACCGGCAGAGTCACCCGAGCATAGGCGTAGTCCTGTTCAACCTTAGGAAAAAGGGTCATCCCCATGCGACCGCTTTTAACATAAGCGATGGTAATCATCAGCAAGACGATCCCAATCGTCATACTGACGTAGCGAAAACGTAAAGAAAAGACCAGAAAAGGGCCATAAACATTTTTGATCAAGGACGCTATAGCCCGAGAAACTTTCTGTTGCTGCCGGGTAATAAAAATTAAAAGCCGGTTTTTGGCCTCTTTCTGATGCCCCAAATGGGCCGGCAAAACAAAAACCGCTTCGATCAAGGAGATAAAAAAGACACAAGAGACAACCACCGGGATATTACGAAAAATTTTGCCCATCGTCCCGGGAACAAAATAGAGCGGCATAAAGGTAACAATATTAGTAAGAATGCTGAAGGTCACGGGTACGGCAACCTCTTTTACGCCCAAGATCGCGGCTTTGAAAGAGCCATAACCTTTCTGCTTATAACTATAGACATTCTCACCCACAACGATAGCATCATCTACCACGATCCCCAAAGCGATAATGAAAGCAAAGAGCGAGACCATATTGATGCTGACATCAAATAGAGGGATAAAGAGGAGCGAGCCTAAAAAAGAGATCGGAATCCCCATCGTCACCCAGAAAGCGAGGCGGGCCTCAAGAAAAATCGCCAGCAGGATAAAAACCAGGCCTAGACCGAGATATCCGTTCTTTACCAGCAACCAGATCCGCTGCTTAAATTTTTCTGAACGGTCATTAACCGTGTCAATAAAAATCCCATCCGGCAACGTCAGAAGCAATTTATCAAGTTGTTTGTAAACCGCATCGGCAACCTCAATCGGAGTCTGATCGCCAATTCTGTAGATATCGATACCCAAAGCCGGCTGATCATTATAAAAAACAAAGCGATCAGTATCCTCAAAACCGTCCCGGATTTCGGCTATTTCCCCTAAGGTCACAATCGTGCCGCTGGCGCTGCTGATAATCGGTATCCGGGAGAACTCCTCCTTGTAATCCTTTCTTTCGGTCATTCTGACCAGGATATCGCCGCCTTCAGTTTTAATCGTGCCGCCGGGAATATCCTGGGACGCCTTTTTAACCTTTAAGGCGATATCAGCGAGTTTCAGGTTGTAAGACTGCAAGGCCGCATGCGATATCTCAATACTCATCTCTAAAGGCCGTTCACCGAGCAATTCGACCTGAGTGATATCGGGATCTTGCAGGAGTTGATCGCGAATCAGCTCGGTCACTTCTCGTAAAACCCGAGGCTCGTGCTCGCCATAGACCAACATCGTCATAACTTGACGTTTATGCGAAGGGATGGTTACCAGAGGCTCTTCGGCATCATCGGGAAAGGCGTAAATCCGATCAACCTCGTTCTTGATTTCGGTCGCTAAAAGCTGCAAATCAGCATCGATATGGGCTTCAACCCGAACCGTCCCACTGCCTTCGTTGGCAATCGAAGTAATCTCTTCGATACCATCAACATTCTGAATCGCCTCTTCGATCGGCAGAATAATACCCTCAGCCACCTCTTCGGGACTCGCCCCCGGATAGATAACCGTAACCACCACCTGATCAAGCGTAAATTCAGGAAAAATCTCCTGCTTGATCTGAGTGCCCCAAAAAAGACCCCCCACCAGAAGAAAAAGCATCAGCAGGTTGGCGGCTACCGAATTGCCCGCCATCCAGTTAATCGGACCTTTACCCGAAAGCAAACGACTTTCACCACCCTCCGGCCTAATTTTAGTCAAATTATTTTGAGGATTCATTAGCCATCCTCGCGGGCGCAGTTTTTTTCATTTTCAACTTTTTTTTAGATTTTTCAGGAGATTTTTCAGACGAACTATTTCCCTCTCCTCTGGAACCAACAACCTTAAGCGGCATGCCCTTGATCGGAGCCGCTACCCGGGAGATCACAACCCGAGTCTGCGGCGTCAATCCGTCACTGACAAAAACACTATCCATCCCTTTCCAGGCAACGGTTACCGGCTGAAGTTGCAATCGGCTCTGCTTATCGACAAGCAGCACGATATCATTTTCACCCAGGGCCGAACGGGGAAGAGTATAAACATTCTCCAACTTTGAACCCTCTATTTGGGCCTCGACAAAGCTCCCTAAAAGCAGGGGTTGGCGGCCGTTTTGCAAACCTAAAGGATCAGCGATCTCAATCAGAAGCCGAGCCATAAGACCATCATTTTCAAGATCGGGCGCCAGGGAGACAATTTTTCCGGCATAAAGTTGCTTGCGGCGACCGTGGATCAATACCGGCGACCCCGCTTTTTTACCATCCGGAAGATCAAACCAGGCCAGTTTTTCGGTCGGCAGCGAGATTTCGGCCCAAAAAATATCGGTAGCCGCCAAAGTCGCAAGATGGGTCGCGGTTGAAACCTCTGAACCAAGATCGATATTTTCTTGCCGGACAATCAGATTGAACGAGGCTCGGATCACGGTTCGATCAAGATCAACCTGCGCCCTTTCAAGATCGGTTCGGGCCGACTTGATCAGAGCTTCAGCTTTGGCTAACTGAGGTTTACGCAAGGCCAGATCCCGGCTTGAAAGATCAATATCTTCGGTCAGGCTGGTAATCAGTTCCCACTCTTGACGGGCCACCGTTTGACTGCCCTCTTCAATCCGCAGATCAGCCTCAGCCAGAGCCAGGGCGTCCTCTTTGCGCCGTAGATTGAACTGGTAATCGATATCATCAAGTTTAAGCAGGATTTCACCTTGACCAATAATCCCGCCGGGAATAAAATCGGGATGAAGATAGACCACCTGCCCCGAAACCCGAGCCTGCAAAATTATCTCGCTAGCCGGAACAATCCGCCCCTGGGCCTTGATCAAAACAGTTACCGTACCCGGTAAAACCTCAACTACCTGCACCAAGGTTTCCATCTTTTTAGGTGCTTTGCGCTTGGCCTGGGGCTTGGTCTTCATAAGATAACGGCTGACCATGAAACCGAACGCCAAAAGCAGGACAATCAGGCCCACTGCCAGCAAACGCTGCCACCAGGGCCGTTGGGGTAGTTTGGTGTCGGAGGTAAAGTTGTTGTTATTGTTGTTAGTTATAGGCATATTTAAACCTTAGTTAAGTTGCAGCTAATGGCGGCGAACTTTGCTTCGCCCTCGTAAAAAGTCACGGGATGGCTAAGTAAAAATTTCGATATACAAGATGTTGTGGTTTTTCAGGCGCGAGACCATACATGTAGTATGTCGAGTGCCTGAAAAACCACAACAGCGCAGTAGATCGGACTTTTTACGACGC
>DAOVTG010000210.1 GCA_030633185.1 Deltaproteobacteria bacterium | reverse complement strand
TCAATTACAAACTTGTATGTTGTATTTAAGTTGTTGAAAATAAAGAGAAGATTTCTGAGTAAGAGGTGTTTGAAAGTTGCTGGCAGGTTTGCAGCAAGGGCTTTTGTGCAGGCTCGTCCGATTTATAGGACAGGACAGTCTTAATTATCGGACATTCTATTCCGGGGACACCTTACTTAATTTTGTAAAAATTAAGTAAGGTGTCCCCGGAATAGAAGGGTGTCCCCGGAATAGATAAGGTGTCTGTAGGGGGTTGTTGTGAAGATGTCAATCGAGGAGTTGCCTGATGGTTCGTAACAGTTCCGGCAAGCGGTAGGGTTTGTTTAAGAAGGTGGTTTTTTGCAGGGTTTCGTTATCATAATCTATGCGGTCGCCGAGGTAGCCGGAGACCAGGATGATCTTGATTTCGGGGTAGAGAAGGGTTATTTTTTCAGATAATTCGATACCTCCCATCCTGGGCATTACCAGGTCGGTGAAGAGTAGATCAATGGTTTCTGGATGGTCATTGGCTTTGGCGATTGCTTCTTCGCCATCGATTGCTTCAATTATTGTATAGCCAGCCTGCCGCAAGGTTTTAACGGCTAGATTACGGGACGGTTGGTCATCTTCGGCAATGAGAATGGTTTCGTTGCCGCCAGGCACTTTCTCAATTTCCCGGAGTTCATTTATGGTGCCCGGCCCACTCTTGATTCCGGGCCAATAGATAGTGAAAGTGGTACCCTGGCCGGGTTGACTTTCAACTTCGATACGGCCCCTGTTCTGCTCAACGATACCATGGACGGTGGAGAGGCCGAGGCCGGTTCCTTTGCCACTCTCTTTAGTCGTAAAAAAGGGATCGAAGATCAGCGGGAGAACCTCATCAGGGATACCACAACCATTATCGCAGACCTGTAAGCAAAGAGCGGGGGCTGAATTAATATCAGAATCATCACCTGGAAAGGTTGTTGTTGATGTGGTGGTGATGCTGACTCGGCGACCCTGGTTAAGGGGGATGTCTTGGGTGGCATCGGCGGCATTGACGACCAGGTTGATAATGATTTGTTCAAATTGTCCCCGATCGGCCATAATCGGGGGCAGATTGTCAGCCAGGTTTATTTCTAAATCGATCTCTTCGCCGATCAGGCGTTTAAGCATCTTGTGAAGGTTGTTGATTAAAGGGTTGACCTGAATGATTTCCGGATTGATCTTCTCTTTACGGCTGAAAGCCAGGAGTTGGCGGGTCAGGTGGCTGGCCCGTTCGCTGGCCGCCTCGATCGCTTTAAGATCATTCCAAAACTGGTTTTGTTCATCACACTGCATCATCGCTAATTCGGCATGACCGCGGATAACCGTCAGGATATTGTTGAAATCATGGGCCACACCACCGGCCAGGGTGCCGATTGCTTCCAGCTTTCGGGTCTGGAAAAGCTCCTCTTCAAGTTTGACGTGCCCACTGATATCGCGGGCTGTATGAACCAAGCTTATGATTTTGCCGGTGTTGTCAATTATGGGCGCAACACTGACCATGAAGGTTTGGTGCAACTCATTATGTTCAATAATTTTGGTATGATCTTTTGAGTCCTCAAGGGTTTTTAAAGCCGGGCAGGCGAGACAGGGGATTGGGCTGGAGCAGAAGAGCTCATGGCATTTATGGCCGACGAGTTCACCGTGTTGGGGGCCAAAAATCCGGTATGTGGTCTGGTTAGCTTGAATAATTTTAAAATTCTCGTCCATCATGGTGATAATATCGGGGAGCGCATCAAATGTTTTCTGCCAGGCTTGTTGACTCTTTTTCAGTCTCTCTTCCGCCTGTTTTTTTAGGGTCAAGTCATCAACTACCGCGACAATCTCTCCGGTGGGGAGTTTAAAGACCTTGTTTTCAACCCATATTGATATGCGTTCGTCATCGTAGTTTGCAATTGGTAAGGTCTCTGGATGACCAGTTCGCCAAACCTTTTGAAAGACCGCAAAAAGACCCATCTCTTCGATCGTGGGAAAGACCTCTCGGACTTCTTTGCCGATGAAATCGTCGGTTTTAATTTGGCAGATCTTTTCTCCGGAAGGGTTCAGGTTTTTGCAGAAAAATTTAGAGCCGTCAGGGTTAGCCTCATAGACAGCAATCGCACTTTCAGTGTTATCAATAATTCCCTGGAGCATTTTTTCGTTTTGGCCCATGATTTGGTTGGTTAGGGCAATTTCAATAAGTCGCCTGCGTCCCATAAAATAGAAAAGCAGGAAAACCGCGGTTCCCAGGAGAAAAATTATTGCGTGGAAAGCTCCCAGCATCAGCATTTGCTGGCGGGTTTCACTGAGAATTTTTTTCATCGGAACGACGATGCTGATGCCGCCCCGGATGTCGCCAAGTTTATAGCCTTGTTGCGCGTGACATTTAAGGCAGAATTGTCGGGTTTTAAGAGGCGTCATGATCCTGATTGAGGGGTTTTCACCGTCTATCTCAACTAGTTCCGAGATCTCTTTACTACCCTGATGGAATTTTTTCAGGGCCTGGGTCTCCCAAATATCGGGTTGATTTGCCGGTCGTAGGGGTCTTAGGCTGGTGATATGGCCTTGAATACCAAACTCTTCCTGGCCGATTGCGTGAACCTGACGGGTCATGTAAGCGGGGTTGATTATGGTTAACCGGATGTCTTGGGTAGACGTGATGTCGCGGTCTTTGAGATGTTTGAGGTAGGGATTGGGCGGGGCGCTCTCGCTGACCGGGACGTAGACGCCGCCGTGTGATGCGTTCCAGAGTCGGTAGGTATAATCTTTCTCGATTGCAGCTCTTCCAAGATTACGGCCATGTTCCAGGGCTTGCTGCCAGTCTCGGCTCAGGAAAAAACAGACCGAAGTGACGGTCAGTATTATCCAGCCGATAAAGGCCAGTATAAATCCGTTAAGGAAAAATTTGGGGGGTAAAATTTTAGCCATGGTTTAGAACCTAACCGCTGTTAGTCTGTTAGTTAAGTGAGAGCTTATGACGTTTAATCAAGTCGTAGAAGCGCGAGCGGGAGAGGCCGGAGATTTTTAAGGCTTCTTTGAGATTTTGACGGTTTTGCTGCAGGAGTCGAGTAAAATATTCCAATTCTGCCGCCTGGCGGAATTGGGCCAGACTCGGTAACGGTTCTGAGTCGGTATCGGATAAAGTTTGGCGTGGTGTCCGCTCAAGATGGGCAAGTTTGGCCTGGCTCAAGTTGATTCTGAGGTGATTGGCCAAGTGCTGGCTGTAGAGGGTCTCTTCAGGGCCAGCCAGGGTGATGGCGGCTTCTAAGGCCTGGCTGAGTTCCCGGATATTGCCGGGCCAGTTATGGGATTTTAAGGCTTCGATCAGATCCGGGCTGAAACCTTTGGTTTCGGTGCCGTTTTTTTTGCAGATTTTGTTAATAAAGTAAGGAGCGAGAAGATCGATATCTTCCAGGCGTTCGCCCAGGGTTGGTATGGTGTAGTTTAAGGCATTAAGACGATAATAGAGATCACGGCGAAAGGTGCCGTCGTTAACCATCTTTTCAAGGTCACGGTTGGTGGCTGCAATCAGGCGGAAGTCGCTCTTTTTCTCTCGGGTATCCCCTAAAGGGCGGTAGCTTCTCTCCTGGAGGACGCGGAGCAGGACTTTTTGTTGTTCTAAGCTGAGCTCGCCGATTTCGTCAAAGAAAAGAGAGCCGCCGTCGGCTTTGGCGACCAGGCCTTCGTGGTCGCGATCAGCTCCGGTATAAGCCCCACGGCGGCTTCCGAAAAGAGTACTTTCGCTTAAATTAACGGGCAGCACGGCGCAGTCGACAACGACGAAATCTTGTTTTTGGCGCGGGCTGTTGCTATGAATGGTTCGGGCTGTGAGTTCTTTGCCGGTTCCGGTTTCGCCGGTCAGCAGAATGTCGGCCATGCCGTTGACAGCTTGAGCGATGAAGTTGCAAAGTTTAATTATGGCGGGGCTTTCACCGACCAGATCCACGCGTTTCAAGAAAGTAGAATCGGATTGTTTTTGGTGGGCTTCGCGGTAGCGCAGGGCACGCTCCAGCGACAACCTGATATTCTGCAGGGAGTCGCCCTTGACAAGATAGTCCCAGGCCCCGTTGGTGATTGCCAGGGAGGCACCGTTGGTGTCGCCGAAACCGGTAATAATAATAACTTCGGGTGCGTTCGGTATGACTGTAATCTTGGGGATTATCTCCAGGCCGTTACCGTCGGGCAGCGAGACATCTAATAAAACCAGGTCAAAGTCATTGCTGCCCACCTGTTTTAAACCGTCACTCAAAGTCAAGGCCGAAGTCGGGACGTGGCCTAGATGGAGGATCAGGGAGGAGATAGTTTCGGCAACAAAAGAGTCGTCATCGATGATCAAGATTTGGGCCATAGTTCAAATGATTTATCACGATAAAGAACCGTTGTCAAAGGATAAAAGAGCAGGCTCAAGAGAGGTGAAATAGCTTGACAATTTGAAAGGGCATTTGTTAATGGTTTGTTGCTGTCCACGGTAAATTAACTCTTGATGGCGTCGTAAAAAGTCCGATCTACTGCGCTGTTGTGGTTTTTCAGGCACTCGACATACTACATGTATGGTCTCGCGCCTGAAAAACCACAACATCTTGTATATCGAAATTTTTACTTAGCCATCCCGTGACT
>DAOVTG010000289.1 GCA_030633185.1 Deltaproteobacteria bacterium | reverse complement strand
TATACAACCCGACCGCGAATAGCTACCTTTCTTTTGTTTGAGCATCTCGACGCGGTGGAGAAAGTGACTGCCGCAACCAAACCCTGCACCAGATGTTTTTAATGATTAATCTTGGTGAATGCGCCGGTTCCGGTTTACCCAAGATTCGCCAGGCCTGGGAACCGGAAGGCGGCACCCTGCATCTTTTTGACTCTTTTGAACCATATGACCAGACTCGGTTGGAAATGACTCTGGGGGTCAAAATGTCGGTGACGGGAAAAATGACGGGAAAAACGCCGGAGAAAACGCCGGAGAAAACGCCGGAGAAAACGCTGGAGAAAACGCTGGACATGATCCTTAAACTGCTGGCCGTAACCCCGACCATGACTATCTCGAAAATTGCCTCGATACTAAGAAAATCAGACAGTGCGGTAGAGCGGTCAATTCGTAAATTGCGTGAGTCCGGCAAGCTCAAAAGGATTGGCCCTGATAAAGGCGGACATTGGGAGGTGATTGATTAATGATCACTGAAGATCAGCTCGAACAACTCTGCCTTAATCAGAAGGAAAAGGGAGAAATACTGGAAGACCAGAAAAAGCTAAACCCGATGCACGTTTCCATACACCGGGTTCGATCGCTCCTTCTACATCTTGGTAGATGAGACTAAATGAAATGTAGTCATATTTTTGAGTAAAGGCAAGACAAAAAATCAAGAAAACCGATATACACTATGTAAAATATATCGTAACTATTCAGGTTCCCACTATAAAGCCACAACAAATGGCGGCGAACATTGCTTCGCTCCCAGAAACGGGGTCAAAGCTGGGGTGCTGACGCACCTTGTACCAGCAATGACCCCAATCCCGGCAATTTGAGATGACACCTGAATAGTTACAGAAAATCGACATATAACCGGAACCTGTCGATGCCATAAACATATTGGATAACCGATGATCTCTGAAGATCAACTCGAACAACTCTGCCTTAAATGGTTTCGTAATGGCGGTTATGAATACGCCTACGGGCCGGATATTGCCCCCGACGGTGAGATGCCGGAGCGCGAAGATTATCGCCAGACCGTACTAAGCGGTCGTCTTCTGACGGCCCTTAAGAAGATAAATCCTCACCTCCCCCTTGCGACCCTCGAAGAGGTAGCTCTTACTGTCGGCAAACCGGAACACCCGGCATTGATCCAGAATAACCGGGCTTTTCATAAACTGCTCTTAGAGGGAGTGGCGATTGAATATCGCGACGGTGACGAAACCGTTTACGACCATGCCCAACTCATCAACTTTCATAATTTTCGCAATAATCAATTTCTGGTGGTCAATCAATTTACACTCCAAGGCACGAGGATGAACCGCAGGCCGGATATCGTGGTCTTTATTAACGGCTTACCGATTGCGGTTATTGAACTGAAAAATCCGGCCGATGAACAGGCTGATGTCTGGGACGCCTTTAACCAACTTCAGACTTACAAAGATGAGATATCCGACCTCTTTATCTGCAATGAAGCCCTGGTGGTGAGTGACGGAATCACGGCCCGGATTGGCTCGTTAACGGCCAGCCAGGAACGCTTCATGCCCTGGCGCACGATCAAGAATGAAAATGATCGGCCGTTTTTGGAGTATGAGCTGGAAAAGGTGGTCAAAGGGTTTTTTGATCCTGAACTGCTGCTTGACTATATCCGTTATTTTGTCATCTTCGAACAGGAAGGTGATACCATCACCAAAAAGATTGCCGGATACCACCAGTTTCACGCAGTCCGTGAAGCGGTACGGGTAACCGTGATCGCCGCCCAACCACGAAAAGAGTCGCATACCGGTGAGGTAAGAGCAACTTATGGTCGAGACGTAATTCCGGGCTCGCGCAAGGCGGGCGTGGTCTGGCATACGCAAGGTTCCGGCAAAAGTATCTCGATGTGCTGTTACGCCGGGAAACTTCTGCAGCAACCGGAAATGAACAATCCGACCATTGTTGTGGTTACCGATCGCAATGATCTTGACGGCCAGCTCTACAATACCTTCGCTAATGCCCGGGAGTTGCTCAAGCAAACCCCGGTACAGGCCGGTAGCCGGGACGAGTTACGCGAGTTGCTGGCTGCCCGGCAATCAGGCGGTATCATCTTTACCACGGTGCAAAAATTTTCACTTTTAAATGGCGAAGAAAACCATCCATGCCTGAGTCAACGCAGCAATATTGTCGTGATCAGTGATGAAGCCCATCGCAGCCAATACGGTTTAAAAGCCCGGCTCGACACCAAAACCGGCAGATATATCTTCGGCTATGCCAAACATCTGCGTGATGCCATC
>DAOVTG010000011.1 GCA_030633185.1 Deltaproteobacteria bacterium | reverse complement strand
TAAACGGGGTCAAAGCTGGGGTGCTGACGCACCTTGTACCAGCAATGACCCCAATCCCGACAGTTTGAGGATTTTTAAGTGTTTTCAAATATTGCCCTGATAACGGCTTTGCGACATGAATTACAACCTCTGTTAGCTCTTGGTAATTGGCGTTTAGAGAAGATTGCGGGGCGTAATTTTTACCGCCGCAGCTTTGCCGGCAAAGAGGTCGTTGCCACGACTTCAGGTCTTGGTAAGGTTATGGCTGCCGCTACCACCCAGATGTTGATCGATCGTTTTCAGGCGGATCTTATTTTGAATTTTGGCTCTTGCGGGTCCTTGGATCCTAAGCTTTCGGTCGGCGATCTGGTGCTTGCCTCAAGGGTGATTGAATACGATTTTACCAGTCAACATAAGGCCGTACCGATAACTGATTGTGATGCTTCTTTGTTATCCGAGTTAACCCGACGTTTCTCTGATTTTAAAGTAGGACCCTTAGCTTCAGCTGACCGTAATGCCGATACCGTAGAGATCAGAGAGGAGCTTTTTAATCGTTACCAAGCCCTGGCCGCTGATTGGGAGGGGGCCTCAATCGTTCGGGTGGCCCGTAGAATGGGGGTTCCGGCTCTAGTTTTACGCGGAGTAACCGATATTGGCGATGATGATCTGACAACCGAATATGAGAATCACTATAAAACAGTTCTGCCTCAAGTCGCAAAAGCTGCGGAGAAGATGGCAATCTTCCTGGCGGAGATGGAAGAGATGTGTGCTCAACCGTAAAGTTACAGCGGATAGTGTTGAATTTTGCTTCGCCCACTTCGAGGGGGACACAGCTCAGCCCGTCACGGGCTAAAGCCCGGCCTGGAGGTATGTCCCCACATTGAAACAGTTTTGGAACGATACCTGCGGGATATTAATGTCTTCAGGTGTCGTTCCGTCTCGGCTGGGGTCATTTCTTGACTATGGCGTATTGAGATTATCGGACAAACCGAAAACTGCCAACAGCCATTGTCAAGATGTGACCCCATTTATGAGGGCAAAGCAAAGTTCGAAGCTGCCCTCTTTAACTTAACTTTTGAATTACTTAATGGTGTGTAAAATGCAATTTGTTGATTTAAAGGCTCAGTACCATGCTTATCAGGCGGAGATTGATGCTGCTATTAAAGAGGTGACTACCTCAGCTCAGTTTATCAACGGCCCTCAGGTGCGAGGACTCGAAGAGAGCTTGGCCGATTTTGTCGGCACAAAACACGCGGTTGCCTGTGCCTCGGGAACCGATGCTTTGCAACTCGCCCTGATGGTTTCAGGAATCGGCCCCGGAGATGAGGTGATTACTACCCCTTTCACTTTTATCGCTACGGCCGAAACCATTGTTTTAGCCGGAGCCCGGCCGGTTTTTGTCGATATCGAAGAGCATACCTATAATCTTGATCCGGCCCTCCTGGAATCAGCGATTACCGGGTCTACCAAAGCCATTATTGCGGTCGATCTCTACGGCCATCCGGCAGCTTATGAAAAACTGGAGAAATTGGCTGAAAAGCATGGGCTGAAACTTATAGAAGATGCAGCCCAATCGTTGGGGGCCGCCCGACTAGGGCGTAATTGCGGAAGTTTCGGTGATCTTGCTGCGACCTCATTTTTCCCAGCCAAACCTATAGGTTGCTACGGTGATGGCGGCATGATTTTTACCGACGATGCTGAGATTGCCGAAACTTTGTGTTGCCTTCGCAACCATGGCCAGAAAAAGCGCTATTACCATGAAGTAATTGGTTGTAACAGTCGTCTCGATACGTTGCAGGCGGCTATCCTGTTGGTAAAATTGGCCCATTTCCCCGATGAGATAAGCCTGCGTATTCAGGTGGCGGCCCGTTACAATTCGGCCTTTGCTGATCATTTTATTATTCCGCGAGTAGCCGATGGTTGTGTCTCGGTTTTTGCCCAATATTCGCTGCGTTCGCAAAAAAGAGATGAGATTGTCGGCGTCCTGCAGGCGGCCGGGATTCCGGTGGCGATTCACTATCCCGTACCTCTGCATCTGCAGCCGGCTTTCTCGAACCTGGGCTGCCGGATCGGTGATTTTCCGGTTGCCGAAAAAATCGCATCCGAGATTTTCTCTCTGCCCATGCACTCTTTTTTGACCAAGGAGGAGCAGAATCTGGTTATTGCCACGGTACTCAAGGCTGTTTGATGTATAGACTTAACTTTGCCGATGCGGAGGTTATTCAGGTTCTCTTTGGTGAAGGCTGTGAACATCTGCAGCAGCTTGCCGAGAGCGCCGGGGTGACGATCAATACCCGGGGCACCACGGTCATGGTTGAAGGTGACCCCTTCTGCGTCCTCTATATGATGCCTTGTACGACCTTATCTCGTTTGACAAGACCCGGGAAATGTTGGATAAGGGTATTATTGAGGTTGCGCCACTGGCTTTTATGCGGGGCCGGACGCTATCAGTTTTTGTCATTTGAGTGCGGTCGATGTCGTTCGCCACCCTCTGGTTCAGAAAATAATCACGGCTTATGAATGCTATGAGGTCTCGGCTGATTGATGTCTTTCCATATAACTGACCGGCAAAAGGGTGAGAATCCTGATCTTGAATCTATCCGTCGCTTAATGGTGCCGGTGCTTGCAGAACTTAAGATTGTTGATCTTGATCTCGAAATAGAGTTACTTGATGATCAACAGATAGCAAAACTTAATGAGAAATTTTTTTGTCGTTTCCGTCCGACTAATGTGATATCCTTTCCTCAGGAGGGAACCTCCGGTCACTTAGGCGATGTCGTGGTTTCGGTGGAAACCTCCCGGCGTGAGACCGAAACTCTCGGATATAGTCTCGAAGAAGGGATAGCTTACTACCTGATTCACGGGATTCTTCACCTCTTAGGTTATGAACATGTCGGAGTTGAAGCGGAAGTCGCCGCTGCAATGGAGCAGCGCCAAGATGAACTTTTTGAGCTGGCACTTAATGGTTCAAACTATCTCAATGCGGGGACAGGCCTCCAGGCAGGGCTTTAGCCCGAGCCGGGCTGAGCTCTGTCCCCATTGAGGGGGGCGAAGCAGACTTCACTCAAACGTCTGTTACTTAAATTGGTTTGCGGGCTTAAGCCCGTGGTTAGGAGTTTTTTAGAAGATGGTTTATAAAGTACAAAAATCGATACAGGAGATCAACGAGCGCATCAAGAGCGGCAAAGTGGTAGTTGTTAATGCCGAGGAGATGGTTGGTATTGTCGAGAAAGATGGTGCCGTAGAGGCGGCCCGTAAGGTTGATGTCGTTACCACTGGTACCTTTGCGCCGATGTGCTCTTCCGGGGTCTTTCTTAATGTTGGCCATACCTCACCCAAGATCAAGGCGAGTCGGGCCTGGATCAACAAGGTGCCAGCCTATGGCGGAGTGGCGGCCGTCGATTTCTTTCTTGGGGCTACTGAGCCCAGCGACGATGATCCACTGAACAAGGTTCATCCCGGCCAGTTTCGCTATGGTGGTGGACATGTGATTCAGGATCTGGTAGCCGGCAAGAAAGTTCACCTCTACATGGAAGGTTATGGTACGGATTGCTATCCCAGTAAGGTCGTGGAAAAAGACATTGACCTTGAAGCGATGCCCAACGCTATTTTATGCAACCCCCGTAATGTTTATCAGAACTACAATTGTGCCATTAATCTGGCCGGAAAAACCATCTATACCTACATGGGAGTGCTGCGGCCCAAATGTGGTAATGCGACTTATTGCAGTGCGGGTCAACTTAGTCCTCTATTCAATGACCCTTACTATTTGACTACTGGTTTAGGAACCAAAATTTTCTTAGGCGGCGGGGTCGGTTTTGTGACTTGGAGCGGTACTCAGCATAGTCCGAATGTGCCCCGCGGGGAAAATGGCGTGGTCAAAGAGGGAGCCGGAACCCTGATGTTGACCGGCAACCTCAAAGATATGTCGCCGCGTTGGCTGGTCGGGGTCAGCATGTTGGGTTATGGGTGTAGTTTGTCGGTTGGGGTCGGTATTCCGATTCCCATTATTAACGAGCAGATGGCTCAATTTACGGCGGTTCGTGATGCCGATCTCTGTACCCAGGTTGTAGATTATGGTTACGACTATCCGATGGCCGTCTCCCGCAGTTATGGAGAGGTCAATTATGCCGATCTTAAAAGCGGGACGATCGAGGTCAATGGCAAGAAAATCCCGGCCACTCCACTCTCCAGCTATAGCCGGGCTTTAGAGATTGCCGATACCCTGAAAGAGTGGATCGCGTCAGGCCGTTTTACTTTAGGCGAAGCCCAGATGCTTTTTCCTGGTCATGAACTTTCAACCCCACCCTTAAACCCTTAGGCCTATTTTATGTTGCGAATTAAAAATTGTATTGCCTGGCTCCTGGTGGCTACGTTTATCTTCTCCTGGCAGCCCCTTTTCTCGAACCAGTCGGGGGAGGGTCTGCATCTGCCCGAGGTTGTGGTTATTGGTGAAGACAGCGCCCGGCTTGAGGGTTTTCGTGATTTCGGCCTGTTGCCGGCGTTGGCTCCCGGAATCAAATTGGAATCGGAGGCTGATATTCCGACTCTTGTGGAGGTTGAGAACGGGCCCGGTCCCGGATGGGAAACGGCGGCTGAGCAAACTCCCGGTTGTGCCTACCGGAATCCGGTTACTGCTTCCCTGGCTCGGGGTTTTAGTGGGGCTGAAGGCTATTATCGTAGTGGTCGGCAGAAGTATCTTGATGGTCTTCTTGATGATGCCGAGAAGTATTTCCAGGCCGGGATCGATAAATTCAGTGATTCCGAGTTGATTCCCGATTTTCATTACTGGTTGGCCGAGATCGCTTTCCGACAAGAGAACTATGCTTCCGCCAGAATCCATTTTGTGGCAGTGACGAAAGTTACGGCGAACCAGTTTTACCATTTTTCATGTTACTCTCTGGCTTGGCTTGACTTTCGTGAGCAAGAGTATCCGGTAGCCGCCAAGTGGTTTGCGGTAGCCGCTCAAAGTTTAGATCAACGATTGGCGGCCGCAGCCCTTTTTTGGGGAGGTGAGGCTCTTTTTCATGCTGGTCAACCGGAGGCCGGGCGTACCACCTTTTTGCAGCTGACGAATGACTATCCCGGCGCGCTGGAGTGTCGGGCGGCTCTCTATCGTTTGGCGACGATCTCCTTTAATCAGCGTGATTATCAAGCCGCGTTCAACTTTCTCAAGGTTATGTCCGATCCGGTTTTCGGTAGCGATATGTTGCAGCGTCAGGCCGATCTTGCCCGCGGCTGGTGCCTCTATTTTCTTGATCATTACGGAGATGCTAAAGTTGTTTTTCAAGAGCTGCAAAGGGGTATGACAAGCGTGGATGATGTTATACCGCTCGCTTTTTTGGGAGAGATCCTTGCACTGCTTGGGCAAAAAAAACTGGTTGAAGCCCGGCTTGTTTTTGACTCTCGTCCGGAAGGTTTGCAGGAGTCAGCGGTTGCGGCGACCGCCTTGCGGGAGTTGGCGGCTGTCTATCTTGAGGCTGAAGAGCCCAAACCGGCAGTGGTTTTGGGGCAGCAACTGATTACCTCCTTTCCCGCTTTACTGGTGCAGTCCGATGACTATCGTCGTCTGGCCCGACTTCAGTTTGAATTGGGTGAAAATGATAAAGCTTTTGTCACCCTTGCTCTTGGCATTGAGACCTTTCATGAGGGTGACGCGAGTCTTACTTTAGAGCTTGAACAAGCGCGAATTCTGCTCTCTGTCGACCGGGTTGAAGAAGCCTTTATTATCTTGGAAAGATTGTTTGCCGAAAAAGAGAAGTTTGCGACGGTTGAAGACCACGTTATGTTGCTCCTTCTCTGGACCAGGGTTCTGAATCGTCTCGAAAAATTTTCTCAAACTTTAAGTGTTCTTTCATCACTGCCGGCGGATTGTCCTCCGGCATGGCGGGCTGATCTTCTCTACGAACGGGCCTGGGCGGCTTTAAAGTGCAATGATTTTGATGGGTCGGTCAATGATTTTACCGGCTATCTGGCACTTGCCGAAGAGACCGAAAAACCCCGACTAATTATCCAGAATGCTGAGATTAATCGGGCCGAAGCTCTCTTTAATCGGCACCATGACCGCAAGACGGCAGAGGTTCTGGATCGTTTTATTGAACGCTGGCCGCAGAGCCCTTTTCTCCCTCGGGCGCAAAACTACAGAGGTCTGCTTGCTTTAAGGCAGGGGGAGTTTGAAGAGGCCGCGACCATTTTTGTGGATCTTTTGCGCCACGATGGTGAAATTGATGACGCTATTTACGCTGAAGTCCTCTATAATCTTGGGGAGAGTCTCTTCAGCCTTGAGAAATTTTCGGAGGCTATCAAGATCTATCAGCAGTTGATAGATAAGTATACCGGGGATGAAATAAGCGGTCGGGCTCTGATCAGGATGGGAGAGAGTCACTTCAATCTGGGGGCTTATTTGAAAGCTCAGTTTGTCTATCTTAAGGCCAAGCACGACTATCCCGGCAGCGCGATTGATGAGAAGGCGAGTTATGGAATGTTGTTGCTGGCCTACAATCAGGATAAATTTGCCTATCTTGAGATTGAGGTGAAAAATTTTGTCGACCGTTTTCCCGAGTCATCCTATACTGTGCCGTTGATGTTACTGTTGGTTGATCTCTACCAGAGGCAGGAACGTCAGGTTGACCTTTTGGCTCTTCTTAAACAATTGGAAGAGGGTGATTATGCTCAAGATCTTAAACTTGAAGCCCTCTATCGACACTTTAAAATTGATCTTGGCAAAGGTCGGCAAAAAGAGGCTCTTGATGATTGTCGGCGTCTACTTAAACGTTTTCCTTTTAGTAAATATGAGTGTGATTGTCGTTTGTATTTGGCCCGTTGTGCTTTCGCCGATAATGATTTTGCAACGGCTCTGGAGACTTTGATCGGTTTGCCGGAAGCCTGCCGTGATCGCAATCTTAAGAGACGGGTGGCTCTGCTAAAGGCCCAAATTCATCAACGACTGGGAGATTTCTCCAAGTCGCATAGTTATTATTTGGCCGTGATTGATGAAAAATGCAGCGATAATTCGGCTTTTATCGCTTTTGCCGGACTCGGGAACCTTTTTGCTGAGCAGGGAAAGTTTGACGAGGCTCTTTTTTTCTACGACAAGGCGGTTGAAAATCCGCTTTCCGTCAAGGCTGCGGCAGCGTCCTTGGCTCGGGCCGGGGTTCTTGAAAAGGCGGGTCGTATCAAGGAAGCGCAAAAATCCTACCTGCGTTTGAGTTATCTCTTTACGCAACAGAAAAAAGTGGTTGTTGATGCTCTGTTGGCAGCGGCCCGTTTGGCAAGAGCCGAGGGGAATGAACCAACCGCAAGAAAAATAATCGAGAAATTAAAGTCCCTGACGCTCACGGAGCCCCAGGAAAAAAAGTTGAAAAAACTTGTTGCTCAAAATGTCAGATGAAGCTAGAATTAAAGATTCAGGTTTGAGATTTTGGATTTGATGGCGGATAATTTACGGGTTTTCCGTTAATTGGAGGTTTGTTGATGTATCAGTTTGTTATGAAAGGCGGGTATTTGATGTACCCGATCATGTTATGTTCGATTATTACTATGGCAATTCTTTTCGAACGTCTCTTTGCCCTGCGTCGGAGCCGGATCATCCCGGAGAGGTTTATTGTTGAGGTTAGCGACTTGGTTCGGCAACAGCGCATGGAGGATGCCATGACCCAGTGTCGTCTCAATAATTCTTCAATCGCCCGGGTCTTGATGGCCGGTATCTCGCGTCATAATAAACCTCGCCAGCAAGTCAAGGAGGCGATTGAAGATGTTGGTCGCATCGAAGCTGCTGTTCTTGAACGTTTTTTGACCATCCTTGGAACTATTGCCGGGATCGCTCCTCTGCTTGGTCTTTTGGGTACGGTTACTGGTATGATCAAGGCCTTTAATGTCATTTCGCATGCTGGCATCGGTAATCCCCAAATGTTGGCCGGTGGTATCTCCGAGGCCTTGATTACGACGGCCGCCGGTTTGAGTGTGGCGATTCCCGCGTTTGTTTTTTACAAACTCCTGCGTTCTCGGGTTGATAAGCGGATCCTTCGTATGGAGAGGGTTTCGATTGAGGTTCTTGATCTTATCGATCAGGAAAATGGGAGAGGGTAGCGGCTTATGCGTTTTCAAACTCGCGCTCGAGATGATGTGCAGCTTGATATGACACCGTTGGTCGATGTCGTCTTTTTGTTGCTGATCTTCTTTATGCTCTCCACCAGCCTTTCGGTAAATCCCGGGATCAAGATTGATCTGCCGAAGGCTTCCGCTGAACAAGTGAAAAAGAAAAAGATCACTCTGCGGGTGGCAATTGAAGCCGGAGGCAGAATTTTTCTTGAAGGTAAAAAGCTCTCACTGGCTCAGTTGCGGGAAAAATTTCAGGCTGTGGATAAAAAACAGAGAGACGACGCCCTGGTCGTGATCGAAGCCGACAAGAAGGTTTATCACGGTCTTGTGGTTAAGGTTATGGATGCTGCCAAGAGTGCTGGTCTGAACAAGTTAGCGATTGCCACCCAGCCCAAAGACGAGTAAGGGTTCGCACAAAAAAGAGGTGATCGTTGCAGTTTACCCCCCTCTATAAACCTATGAGATTGATCTTTTTTGTGATGCTCTCCTGCGTTCTGCATCTCATTTTGATCCTGATCTTGCCGGATTTGACCAGATATTGCAATATCCATATCTATCACCTGGCCATGTTAACCGATACTGAAATTGAAGTTATCCTGGTTGAGCCGGAGCCCAAACCTAAGCCTAAGTTCAAGCCTAAGCCGGAGCCTAAACCTAAGCTTGTGCCGGAACCCAAGCCTGTGCTGGAACACGAGCCGGAACCGGAACCGGAACCGGAACCTGAACCGGAGCCCGAGCCCGAGCGAGAACCAGAGCCTGAGCCCGAGTCAGAGCCTGAGCCCGAGTCAGAGCCTGAGCCCGAGTCAGAACCGGAGCCCGAGTCAGAACCCGAACCTAAGCCTAAGTCCAAGCCTTTTCCTGCGGAAAAGCCCTCTCTTCTGCTGGCTGATGACCATGTTGAAGCCTTGATCGATAATCTTTTCAAAGAGCTTCCTGTTCCTGGTGCGTCTTCCCGGTCAACCCAGGTTTTGGTTGAACTGCCGGAGTTGGCACCGTCAGAGAGCTCAAATTCCGTGTTAATTCCCACACTTGAAACAGAGCCTGCAGCCCGACCGCAAGAACTTTTGGAACGTTTGGGTCAACCAGCTTTCGGTAGTTTGAGTGGCAGTCGTTACAGCCGGGATTTCGATCGGCCGATTCCTGAATCCGGGTCTTTAGTCGATGAGTTGATCTCTCCGGCTGCTGGAAAAGCTCTGTCCCGGGTTGAGAGGCCTGAACCAACCGTCACCCGAAATAATTATGGTTTAAGTGGACCGGTGGCCCAGAGTCGACAGGTTCTCTTTCGGCCGGAAATGCCGAGAATTTCTCTCTCCAAAAATGTCACGGTTGGTTTCAAATTCTGGGTGCACCCCGACGGTAGTGTCGGTAGGATAAAGACCGAAAAGATTGGTGATCTTGAGCTTGTCAGTGTGGCCGAGAGATTTTTGCAGCAGTGGCGTTTTTCAATTCTTTCGGCTGATCTTGAACAGCAAGATCAGTGGGGAACTATCAATATTATTTTTCGGGTGCCCCAATGAAACGGGTGATTTCCTGTCTGTTGTTGGCTGTCATTTTCTATTTTGTCTGGCTTACCTGGTTCGGCAGTCGCGGCGCGCGGGCCTTGGGTACGGTTGAGAGTGAAATCGATCGTATCAAGGAGCATAACCGGGAGCTTAAGGTTGAAAATCAGCGTTTTGGTCACAAAATTCGCCTTTTGCAAAATGATGCCCGTTATCAAGAGCTGGTAGTCCGTCGTGAACTTCATATGATCCGCGAAAACGAGATCCTTTTTATCTTTGAATCCCGGTAATTGCTTGACAAAAACAGTGTGACTGACTACAATCTTCAGGCTTGTAGAGTTTTGATGCCCCCCGGTTTGCGCCTGGGGTATTTTTGTGTTTAAGGTTTGCTTAACGTGGGCGTTGCCCTCAAGAAACAAGAAAATAACCTGTAAGGCACTAAAATTAAAGAGACCAGTGGTCGATGAAAAAAAGAGTTGTACGGTTTGTTGAAAAAGCGGTTGCGGTGGTTGCCGCAGCGCGTGGTTTTAAGAGCTCGGACTTGCCGGAAATCGGGATTGAGTTGCCGCGCGAAAAAGCTTTTGGCGATTTCTCTTCTAATATCGCCATGCAGTTGTCCGGGTGCTGGAAGGATAATCCGCGAGCGATTGGTGCAGCCCTTAAGGATGAACTCGATAAAGAAGCCGATCTGGCTCGGGTTACAATTGCCGGTCCCGGTTTTATAAATATGACCCTGGAACTCTCCTGCTGGCATCGTCGATTGCAGGAGATTATGGGCCAGGGAGCTGACTTCGCCAGACTTGATTATGGGCGAGGTCGGCGGGTTCTCGTTGAGTTCGTCAGTGCCAATCCGACCGGACCGTTGCATATCGGGCATGGTCGCGGGGCGGCGGTCGGCGATGTTCTGGCTCGTCTTTTAAAACGGACGGGTTTTGCGGTTGACCGAGAATATTACGTTAATGATGCCGGTAATCAGATGATGGTACTTGGTCGTTCATTGCGTTGGCGTTACCTGGAACTTTTGGGGCGGCGTCAGGGTGAGATACCGGATGGCTACTACCGGGGTGACTATCTTTTAGAGATGGCGAAGGAGCTTCTTGCCAACCAGGGTGCTGAATTGGTTGCCGCAAATATTGATGAGGAGGACGAAACCGGGATCGAGTTTTTTACCAAGCTCGCGGCTGATGACATCCTCGTCGGTATTCGTGACGACCTTGATCTTTTCGGGGTTGAGTTTGAACACTGGACCAGTGAGAAGGAATTTTTTACTTCGGGTCGGGTTGATGCTGCACTGGCCGATCTTAAGAAGACGGAGGTTCTTTATGAAGAGGAGGGGGCTGTCTGGTTTGCCTCTTCCCGTTTCGGTGACGAAAAAGATCGGGTAGTGGTCAGGGCCAATGGCGTAAAAACCTATTTTGCTTCCGATATCGCTTATCATCGGGAAAAGTATGAACGCGGTTATGATCTTCTGATCGATATCTGGGGTGCAGACCATCATGGTTATGTGCCCCGTCTCAAAGCCGCAATTGAAGCTCTGGGTAATGAACCTGAGAGCTTTGCCGCAATTTTAGTCCAGTTGGTCAGCCTCTCGCGGGGCGGAACCCCGGTTGCTATGTCGACCCGGTCGGGTGAATTTGTTACGCTTGAGGAAGTTGTTAAAGAGGTCGGCAAAGATGCGGCCCGTTATTTCTTTTTGACCCGGCGATCTGACAGTCAGCTCGAATTTGATCTTGAGCTCGCCAAATCCCGCAATAATGACAACCCGGTTTATTACGCCCAGTACGCTCACGCCAGGATCTGCAGTATTTTGAGAAAGGCCAAGGAAGAGGGGCTTAAACCCAATCCGGATAAAACCTCTTTCGGGGCCTCGTTAATACTTCCTGAAGAGCTTGATATAATCAAAAAGCTGGATAATTTTACGGCTCTTTTAGAGAGTGCCGCACGTACGCTTGAGCCCCATCGAATTACCTATTATCTCGATGAACTGGCCGCTCAGTTGCACTCCTATTACAATCGTAACAAGGTGATAACCGAGGATCTGCAGGTCTCTGGAGATCGTCTTCTGCTGGTTGACACAATTCGTCAGGTGATCAATATCTGTCTTACTCTTCTGGGAGTTTCGGCTCCGGAAAAAATGTGACGATTATGTTGGAACAGTTAAAAACTATTGTTGTCTTATTCATTTTTCTCTTTGTGGCTTTTGGAGTGGGGGTTCTTGTCGGTATAAAACTGCCGGAAAATGAGTCCTATAAGCGTTGGGCCCGCGTTAATCAGGAGATGATTAAAAAGGTCAGGCCGACAGATGTTGCGGTCATGCAGATGCCCGGTTTACCGGTTTCCGACGGTAGCTCCGCTAAGGCCGAAGAGCCGCCTTTGGAGTCTTATTCCGACTGCTGTCCCGGTGGCGTCTGCAAACTGCCGTTGCCCAATGAATCATCCAGGGCTGCGCCGGTGAAGAATCTTGATTTGACCTTTTACGTTGAACTGGGGGATAAGCCGACAGAGAGCGGCGGCTCAGTTATCAGAATTAAAAAAGCTCCGTTGGTCAAAAAGAAAAAAGTAGCTTCGGTTGTGGCGGGAAGTAAAAAGCAATTGCCGAAAACCGCCGGAAACTGGGAGTTGAGAATCTGTTCTCTGGCTCAGGAGATCAAGGCCCGTCTGGTTCGCAGTAAACTGATGAAATCTTATCCGGGCGTCGAAATTGAAGCAGTTCAGGTGGCCGGTAAAGGTACATGGTACCGGGTGAAAATCAGTAATATCAAAGATTTGGAAAAGGCTGAACGCTACCAGCAGGAAATCACCAAAGCTCATAAATATGAGCCTTTGATTATCAAACAATGATGTAACTTTTCAGATGCCGTTCCGTTTCGGGTGGGGTCATTGCTTGACAAAGGGCGAGCTGTGATGATCGCGTAAGCCGAAATGTTAACTCGCCATTTGTCAAGCTGTGACCCCATATATGAGGGCGAAGCAATGTTCGTTGCTATCCTGTTTTAACTAAAAGCAAGGTAACTTGGCTTTCTCGAATATCTTTCGTTAAAGTTCAATGGCAATATCTAATTTAACTTATCCGGCGCGTTGCGTCTTTTTTTGTATGTGGGTTGTGGCATAAAATATATGGCTTTATCTCAAAAGAATATTCGTAATTTTTCGATTATCGCTCATATTGACCACGGTAAGTCAACGCTTGCGGATCGCCTGCTTGAGGTGACTGGGGCGGTCACTGCTCGTGAGATGAAGGCGCAGCTCTTAGATACGATGGATATTGAGCGTGAGCGCGGGATTACGATTAAGGCGCAATCGGTTTGTCTCAATTATAAAGCCTGCGACGGTCAGAACTATCAGCTTAACATGATTGATACGCCCGGGCATGTCGATTTTTCCTATGAAGTGTCGCGCAGTTTGGCGGCCACTGAAGGAGCGGTATTGGTGGTTGATGCGGCGCAAGGGGTTGAAGCTCAAACCTTGGCCAATGTCTATCATGCTCTGGATGCTGATCTGGAGATTATTCCGGTTTTGAACAAGATCGATCTGCCGGTCGCCGAACCCGAGCGGATCAAGCGCCAGATTGAAGAGGTGATCGGACTTGATACCGAAGATGCGCTTTTGATCAGTGCTAAAACCGGGGTCGGCATTGATGAATTTCTTGAGGCTGTGGTTGAGCGTATCCCGGCTCCGAAAGGCGAGCTGGAGGCGCCGTTAAAGGCGATGATTTTTGATTCCTGGTTTGATGCTTATCAGGGAGTGGTTGCTCTGGTTCGGATCTTTGATGGGATGATCAAACCCGGTATGAAGATCAAGATGATGTCAACCGAACGTGAATTTGAGGTTCTGCGGGTCGGGAAAATGCGTCCGGCTATGGTTGATACTAAAACCCTTGAAGTTGGTGAAGTCGGCTTTGTTATTGCCGGGATTAAAACCGTGGCTGATTGTAAAGTCGGAGATACGATAACCGGCTTTAAAGAGGCGACCGCGACTCCCTTTCCCGGTTTTAAAGAAGCTCAACCGATGGTTTTCAGTGGTCTCTATCCGACCGATTCAATTCAGTATGAGCCTTTAAGGGACGCGCTGGCCAAACTCCGCCTTAATGATGCCTCCTTTACTTTCCAGCCGGAAACCTCAACCGCTTTGGGTTTTGGTTTTCGATGCGGCTTTTTAGGGCTGCTCCATATGGAGATTATTCAGGAGCGCCTCGAACGCGAATATCAGCTTGATCTAATTACAACTTCACCGACGGTAATTTACAAGATCGAGCTGAGAGACGGTACGACTATTGAAATTGATAATCCGAGCAGTATGCCTCCGGCCGGTGATATCAGTAATATCGGTGAGCCCATGGTTCGGGCTTCGATTTATGTTCCCAATGAGTATATCGGCAATATCATGAAACTCTGTGAAGATAAGCGGGGGGCTCAGCAAGAGGTTAAATATCTGGATGAGACCCGGGCTATGGTGGTCTACGATCTTCCCTTAAATGAGATTGTTCTCGATTTTTACGATCGGCTCAAATCGTTGACCAGGGGTTACGCCTCACTCGATTATGAACCCTGTGGTCACCGCCATGCCAACTTGGTAAAACTTGATATTTTGATCAATGGCGAGTTGGTTGATGCGCTCTCGATGATTGTCCATCAGGAGTACTCTTTTGATCGGGGCCGCGATCTCGCGGTTAAGATGAAAGAGTTGATTCCCCGGCAGATGTTTGAGGTCGCGATCCAGGCGGCTATCGGAACCAAAGTGGTGGCTCGAACAACAGTCAAAGCCTTGCGCAAAAATGTCACCGCTAAATGTTATGGCGGCGACATCAGCCGGAAACGGAAGCTTCTGGAAAAACAGAAAGCTGGCAAAAAACGGATGAAACGGGTGGGTAAGGTTGAACTGCCTCAAGACGCATTTTTAGCAATTTTAAACATAGATAATTAGTAGTAAAGAGAAAAAACATTTTGTCTAAGAAAAATATTGAAACAAAAAAAAGTAAGGGCGGCGTGATTCGCGAATATGCTGAATCGATTGTTATTGCCATCCTGATTGCCCTTTTTATTCGTGCCTTTGTCGTCCAGGCCTTTAAGATTCCTTCAGGTTCGATGGAGCCGACTTTGTTGGTTGGAGATCATCTGCTTGTCAATAAATTTATTTATGGGATCAAACTGCCTTTTGTCGACCGTAAATTTTTTGTCTATAAGGAGCCACAGCGCGGCGATATTGTTGTCTTTATCTTCCCAAAAGATAAAAAGAAAGATTTCATTAAACGGGTGGTTGGGGCTCCCGGTGACACGGTTGAAATTCGTCAAAAAAAGATATATATTAACGGAAAGCTCTGGGACGATCCTTACGGTGTTTATCGCGATTCCGGAGTCACCGGTCTGGTGCCTCGTGACAATTTTGGTCCGGTAGTCGTCCCGCCTGAGCATGTTCTGGTTATGGGGGACAATCGTGACCGCAGTTTTGACAGTCGTTTTTGGGGCTTTGTTCCTTTTGATCAGCTTAAAGGGAAAGCTCTGATTCTCTATTGGTCGTGGAATAGGTTGAGTAGAAATATCTATGAAAAAGTGCGTTTTAGAAGGATTGGGCAACTGATTCACTAAGTTTATGGGAGGTTTGTAATGGCTGAAGCAATTGAGCTTGAATTTGGTGAAAGTAGTGGTTGGTTGATTGTTAGTTTTAGGGGCATTATCAACTTGTTGATCCGTGACCAACTGAGTCAAGAAGTGATTGTGGAACTTGAGAAACGACCCGGTTGCAACCTGGTATTTGACCTCTCGGAAGTGACTGCCATCGACTCCTCCGGGCTTGGGGCTATTTTTGGTCTCTATAAATATCTGGCCGAGCGGCAATTGTCTCTGGCTCTGGCGGCACCTAATCATGATATTGAGGTTCTGCTCAAGTTGACCCACCTTGATAAAGTTATCAGGATCGAGAAATCATTAGAGACTATTACCGGGTAGAGGGCAATGTCGCAGATAGTTGAGAACAAGATATGTGACTCGCAAGAGATGGGTCTGATACTGGCTCGGATTGCAGAGGAGATTGTGGCCCGTAATCAGGGTCATCAAAAGTTGGCCTTGGTCGGGATTTTAACCCGGGGGGTCTGTCTGGCCCGGCGTTTACAGAGGATTATCAAGGATCGCAGCGGCCGGGAACTGCCTCTAGGGATTCTCGATATTACCCTCTATCGGGATGACCTATCGCACGCCACCCATCATCCGGTTCTGCGAAAAACCGAGATCCCTTTTTCTCTTGATGATGCAACTGTTATTTTGGTCGATGATGTGCTCTATACAGGGCGTACGGTGCGCTCTGCTATGGATGGCTTGATCGATTTCGGTCGGCCGCAGAGCATTCAACTGGCGGTACTGGTCGATCGCGGCTGTCGAGAGTTGCCGATTGCGGCCGATTATGTCGGGATTGAGGTTCCGGCATCCCCGCAGGATCGGGTTATGGTTCGGGTTGAAGAGAGCGATGGTTTTGATCTGGTGACGGTCAATCCACGCTCCTCTTTTGAGGGAGAGTCGGCAAATGGGATTTAAACGTAAAGATCTGTTGGGAACCCGAGACCTGTCGGCTGTAGAGATTAGAACCCTGCTTGAAAGTGCCGAATCTTTTAAAGAGATTGCCGAACGGCCTCTGAAAAAGGTGCCGGCCCTGCGGGGTAAGACAGTCGTAAATCTCTTTTTTGAACCGAGCACCAGAACCCGTACCTCTTTTGAGATTGCGGCTAAACGTTTAAGTGCGGACGCGGTTAACATGAGTGCTGCGACCAGTAGCGTGGTTAAAGGTGAGAGCCTGATCGATACGGTTGATAATATTCAGGCGATGGCTCCCGATATTGTAGTGATTCGTCATAGATATGTAGGTGCGGCCCATCTTATTGCCGGGCGTATCGGGGCCAGTGTCATCAATGCTGGCGATGGTGCCAATGAGCACCCGACGCAGGCTCTACTTGATCTTTTGACGATTGCAGAACATAAAAAACTCGAACCCGGCCTGACCGTAGCCATTATCGGTGATATTGCTCATAGCCGGGTCGCTCGTTCCAATATCTGGGCTTTAACTACTTTAGGAGTCACGGTTAAGGTCTGCGCTCCGCCGACGATGCTGCCTAGAGGTTTGGAAGAGATTGCCGAAATTTGTGTCTGTCGGCGGCCGGAAGAGGCCTTGGTCGGGGCCGATGTCGTGATGATGTTGAGAATTCAACTTGAACGTCAGGATCGTCTTCTTTTTCCCTCAATTCGTGATTACGCCAGAATCTTCGGTCTCAATCGCAGACGCTTGGAACTCGCTCGTCCCGATGCCATCGTTATGCACCCCGGGCCCATGAATCGCGGGGTTGAGATTACATCCGAGGTGGCTGACGGCGAGCGCTCGGTGATTCTTAATCAGGTCAGCAATGGAGTCGCTTTGCGGATGGCGGTTCTATTCTTCCTGGGAGGTCAAGGCGCATGAGTGAAAAACTTTTCTCGCTCTTGTTGAAAAACGGTCGTCTTATCGATGCCGGACAAAATCTCGACGGCAATTTTGATATCTTTTTGGTTGACGGCAAGGTTAGGGAGTTAGCGCCAACTCTTTCCGTTACTGTTGATCAGGTTATTGATCTAAAAGGTTTATGGGTGCTGCCCGGGGCTATCGACCTCCATGTTCATCTGCGGGAGCCCGGGTTTGAATATAAAGAGACTATTTTAAGTGGAGCCCGGGCCGCCGTAGCCGGAGGCTTTACTTCGGTTGCCTGCATGGCCAACACCAACCCGGTTAATGACAGTGCCACCGTCACCCGATTTATTCTTGAACAGGCTCGCTCGGCTCCGGCTAAAGTTCTGCCTATAGCGGCAATCAGTCAAGGAATGCAGGGAGAAATTTTGGTTGAGATGGGAGACTTGGTGGAGGCCGGGGCCGTGGCTTTCTCTGATGACGGTAAAACCGTGCCTAACTCAAAACTTCTGCGTCACGCTATGGAGTATTCTTCGTTATTTGAAAAACCGCTATTTTGTCATTGCCAGGATAATGCTCTTTTTGCCGACGGTCTTGTTCATGAAGGGGTGATCTCCGCCGCTCATGGTTTGGCCGGAATTCCGCCTTTGGCCGAAGAGATCGATATCGCGCGAACTATCATGTTGGCCGAATACTTGAAAGTCCCGGTACATATCTGTCACTTGAGTACGCGGGGCGGGGTTGAGCTGGTCAAGGCTGCGAAAGCACGCGGTGTCAGGGTGACGGCCGAAGCGACGCCGCACCATCTTTTTCTTGATGAACGGGCGGTGGTTGATCTCGAGTATCGAGAAGCCCTCGATGAAAATCTCAAGCCCTCGATGCTTTGTTACAATACCAATACGAAGATGAGTCCGCCGTTACGGTCGGCCGAAGATGTCGCAGCCTTAAGGCAAGCTTTAGCAGAAGGGACGATTGATGCTATCGCCACCGATCACGCCCCGCATGAAGCAACCGAGAAAGCGGTCGAATATGGTTTGGCCCCTTTTGGGGTAGTCGGCCTTGAGACAGCTCTTTCTTTAGCTCTGCGTCTGGTTCAAGAGGGGGTTCTGACACCTTTGCAGTTGGTAGCCAGGATGAGCTCGGCTCCGGCCGAGATTTTAGGATTGAAAGATCGTGGCAGCTTGGCTCCGGGCATGGCGGCTGATCTGATGATTGTTGATCCCGAACGCGAATGGGTCGTCGATCCCGGTAAATTTTATTCTTTAGCTCGCAATACTCCATTTGCCGGCTGGTGTCTAAAAGGTCAGGTTGTAAAGACGATTGTCGATGGCCAGATAGTTTTTAGCTTGTAAGGATATAATCAAGTAATGAGAAAAATGATCAAACGGGGTAACAAAGCGGTTCTCCTGCTTGGTGATGGCACTCTTTTTAGCGGCCGGGCCTTTGGCGCGGCCGGTGAGGTTGTGGGTGAGGTGGTTTTTAATACCAGCCTGACCGGTTATCAGGAGGTTTTGAGCGACCCCTCATATTTTGGCCAGATGGTGCTGATGACCTATCCGCAAATGGGCAACTACGGGGTCAATGATGACGATGCCGAGTCGCGAAAATGTTTTCTTTCCGCTTTTATCGTCAAAGAGTACTGTTCTTATCCGAGTAGTTGGCGCAGTCAAAGTGAGATGGCTGAGCTTATGGCTCGCGATGGGGTTATCGGTCTCGAAGGTATCGATACCAGAGCTCTGACCCGCCATATCCGCGAGGCCGGTTCTCTACCTGGGATTATCAGCACTGAAGATTTTGATCCTGAATCCCTGCTTGCAAAACTCAAAAAATGGCCCGGTATTGAAGGGGTAAATCTGGTTGATGGGGTTACCGTCGACCAAGGTTATGAGTGGAACCAGAAACCTTGGGATTTGGCGCACGGTTACCGGGATGGCGAGCGGGTCGAGCGCCGGGTCGTGGTCTATGATTTTGGTGTTAAATATAATATCCTGCGACTCTTAAAAGAGGTTGGCTGTCAGGTTACGGTAGTCCCGGCGGGAACTCCGGCAAGTGCGGTTTTAGAGCTTAAACCGCATGGTCTTTTTCTCTCTAATGGTCCCGGTGATCCGGCGGCATTAGGGGGGATTGTCAATGAGGTGCAACGCTTGGTCGGATGCTTGCCGATCTGCGGCATTTGTCTCGGCCACCAGATTTTGGGACAGGCTCTGGGCGGGAAAACTTATAAGTTAAAATTCGGTCATCATGGCAGTAATCACCCGGTCATGGATCTGACCACCCGAGAGGTCGAGATTACGGCGCAAAATCACGGTTTTTGTGTTGATGTTGACTCTTTAGGTGATGATATTGAAGTGACCCATATTAATCTCAATGATCAGACAGTCGAAGGCTTGCGCCATCGCCGTTATCCGCTCTTCTCATTCCAATATCACCCCGAAAGCTCTCCCGGCCCGCACGACTCCGCCTATCTGTTCAAACGCTTTCGGAAACTGATCGATGATAATTGTGAAAACTGAATTGACTTTCCTCTAATATAAGATAGGAACGATCATTGATCCAGTCGCCCAGAATATAGAGTGGTTTAGGGCCGTGGGTGGTGACAAAGGTTTCTCGGCGAGCCTGATGAAAATGGCCGATGATCATGCTCGAGATATCACTTTCTAAAAGAGTGGCGCTGCTCTTAAAAACCTGGATCGGAATGATTTTTTTACAGCCATTATAGCTCCGGCTGCCGTGCGAGAGATGGCTGGCGATCTTCCAGGTCAGAGAGGCGGGCAGGCTGTTGATTATCTTTAAAGTTAAGGAATTACGAAGTAAAGTACGCCAAATACGGTAGATGTGGTCATCGGGATTGAGCCGGTCTCCATGGGCGAGATAGATTTTTTGACCGTCGAGTTCGACGATGGCCTGCTTTTCATAGCATGATCCTAAGCTTTTAAGATAAGAACCAAAAGATATCTCATGATTGCCGGCGAAAAAACTGATTTTAACACCTTTGGAAACTTCCTCAAGGGCGGCTAAAATCGGTACATAAGTGCTGAAAACAACATCTTTGAAAGCATGCCAGAAATCGAAAAAATCGCCTAAAATAAAGAGGTTATCAAGGTCGTCGGGGAGCTCTCGCAGAAAAATGAGCAGGTCACGATAAGCTTGATCTTCAGGATCTCGCAAATGGGCATCAGCCAGAAAAATTGATTTCATGGTTGAACTTATAATCGTAAAACAATTTTATTGTCAACCGTCAATTCTGAGTTATTTACCAATTGCCGAAACGTACTGATATAAAAAAAATAATGCTGATAGGCTCGGGACCGATTGTCATCGGTCAGGCCTGCGAATTTGACTACTCCGGAACCCAGGCCTGCAAGGCGCTGAAAGAGGAGGGCTACGAGGTCGTATTGGTTAACAGTAATCCGGCAACGATTATGACCGATCCCGAATTTGCCGACCGTACCTATATCGAACCCTTGACGCCGGAGACGGTCGGGCGCATCATCGCTCTGGAGCGACCCGATGCTCTGCTCCCGACTTTAGGAGGGCAGACCGCTTTGAACCTCGGGATCGCCCTGTCCGAAAACGGGACTCTGGAAAAATATGGGGTCGAGATGATCGGGGCGTCGCTCGAATCGATCAAGAAAGCTGAAGATCGCCAGCTTTTTAAAGATGCGATGGATAATATCGGTCTTGATCAGCCTCTTAGCGGGGTTGCAAAAAGCCTTGATGATGGCTGGAAAATCCTCGAAAAGATCGGTTTTCCGGCGATCCTCAGACCCTCATTTACGATGGGTGGCAGCGGCGGCAATATCGCCTATAACGTTGAGGATTTTGAAAAATATGTCAAACGGGGCCTGGAGATCAGCCCGGTGCATGAAATTCTGATCGAGGAGTCGATAGTCGGTTGGAAAGAGTATGAACTCGAAGTTATGCGTGACCATAAGGACAACGTCGTTATTGTCTGTACGATTGAGAATTTCGATGCCATGGGGATCCATACCGGCGACAGTATTACGGTGGCTCCGGCCCAGACCCTGACCGATAAAGAGTATCAGCTTATGCGTGACGCCGCCCTGGCGATCATGCGTGAAATCGGGGTTGCGACCGGCGGTTCCAATGTTCAGTTCGGGGTTGATCCCAAAAACGGCCGCCTGGTCGTGATCGAGATGAATCCCCGGGTCTCCCGGAGCTCGGCCCTGGCCTCCAAGGCGACCGGTTTTCCGATTGCTAAAATCGCCGCCAAACTGGCGGTCGGTTACACTCTGGATGAGATTCCCAACGATATTACGCGTGAAACCCCGGCCTGTTTTGAACCCTCTATCGACTACGTGGTCACTAAAATCCCGCGTTTTACGTTTGAAAAATTTCCTCAGGCCGATGCCACGTTGACGACCCAGATGAAATCGGTCGGTGAGGCGATGGCCATTGGCCGAACCTTTAAAGAGTCGTTGCAGAAAGCGATTCGCTCGATGGAACTTGACTCTTATGGTTTTGAGCGGCAATTTGCGGACGCGGCCTATATTAAGGCCGATGCCGAGGTTATCGATCTGGTTGAGGAACGTTTACGGATACCGGGGCCGGAACGTCTCTGGTATCTTGCCGATGCCTTGCGCCTCGGCTTTGATGTCGAAAACATCTATGAGATGACCGGTATTGATCCTTGGTTTCTCAATAATATTCGCGAGCTGGTCGAATTTGAGGAGGGTCTGGATGGCGTCTCTGTAAACGAGCTTTCCGAAAGCCGGTTGCGGAGGGCTAAAGAGTTGGGCTTTGCCGATAAATTTCTGGCGGGCCGACTTAACTGTTCGGAAGAGGCGGTCAGGAAACAGCGGATCGCGAAAAAGGTTCTGCCGGTCTATAAAAGGGTTGATACTTGTGCGGCTGAATTTGAGGCTTTTACACCCTATTTTTACTCAACCTATGAATCCGAAGATGAGACCCGGCCGACGGACCGCAAAAAGATTATTATTTTAGGCGGCGGCCCTAACCGTATCGGTCAGGGGATTGAATTTGATTACTGCTGTGTGCACTGTGCTTTTGCTCTGACCAAAGATGGCTATGAGACGATTATGGTTAACTGCAATCCGGAGACCGTCAGCACCGACTATGACACTTCGGATCGTCTCTACTTTGAACCGTTGACTCTTGAAGATGTCTTGGCGATTGTTGAGGCCGAAAAACCGTTCGGAGTGATTGTTCAGTTCGGCGGTCAGACACCGCTGAAACTGGCAGCGGCCTTAGAAGATGCCGGGGTGCCGATTCTCGGCACCTCACCCGACAGTATTGACCGGGCTGAAGATCGGCGTCGTTTCAAGGAGTTTCTTGAAAAACTGGGCTTAAAGCAACCGGTTAACGACACGGCCACCTCAGTTGATGAAGCCGTGACCATTGCCGAGCGCATCGGCTATCCGATTTTAGTGCGCCCCTCCTATGTCCTGGGCGGTCGGGGCATGGAAATTGTTTACGATAGTGAAAGGCTTAAAGGCTATATGCAAAAAGCGGTTGAGGTCTCTTTTGATCATCCGGTATTGATTGATCGATTTCTCAACAATGCGGTTGAAGTTGATGTCGATGCTGTCTGCGATGGTGAGCGGGTGCTGATCGGCGGGATTATGGAACATATCGAAAAAGCCGGTATTCACTCTGGTGATTCAGCTTGCTCTTTGCCGCCTTACTCACTTTCGGATGAGATTATTGCGGAGATCGCCCGCCAGACCAAAGCGATGGCCTTAGAACTCAATGTTGTCGGTTTGATGAACGTTCAGTTTGCGGTTCAGGATAATGAGGTCTATATTATCGAAGTTAATCCTCGGGCTTCACGGACGGTGCCCTTTGTCGGTAAGGCGACGGGGTTGCCTCTGGCAACTATCGCGGCCCGGGTGATGGCTGGTAAAAGCCTTGATGAATTAGGCGTTAAAGAGAGCTATTTGCCGACCTGGAGCGCAGTTAAAGAGGCGGTTTTTCCCTTTCTGAAATTTCCCGGCGTCGATACCCTGCTGAGTCCAGAGATGAAATCGACCGGCGAGGTTATGGGCATTGATCTGGAATTCCCTCTGGCTTTTGCTAAAGCCCAGGAGGCGGCCGGTAACCCGCTGCCGCAAACCGGCGCTGTATTTTTGAGTATGAGTGATAAATCCGGTTTGCAGAGTATCGTTGAACCTCTGGCGGCTGCAGGTTTCAGCTTTGTCGCGACATCCGGTACCGCACAAGCCCTAAATGAATTGGGGATTGAGAACCGGATGATCAAAAAACAGAAAGAGGGACGTCCCAATGCCATTGATCTGGTGCTTAATGGTGAGATCGACATGGTCATCAACCTGCCCGGCGATGCCCGTTCGCGTGAAGATTCTCTCTATATCAGACGGGTCGCCCTAGATAACGCGATCCCCTATTTCACCACTTCACCCGGAGCCCAGGCCGCCGCATCTGCGATCGCCGCGCTAAGTACCAGGGAAGTTAACTTACAAGCGATACAAGACTATCTTGCATAACCATTTTTTAATCTTAACGGTGTCGTAAAAGTCACTGGATGGCTAAGTAAAAATTTCGATAGACAAGATGATGTGGTTTGCCAGGCGCGAGAGCATACATATAGTATGTCGAGTGTCAGGCAAACCATATCATCGCAGGATATCGGAACTTTTTACGACGCCATTAATCTTTAACGGAGTTTGTTTCAATGTGTAGTATGGTCAAAGTACCGTTCACCCCGGACGGCTACAAAAAACTTAAAGCAGAACTTAATCAATTAAAAACCTTTGAACGTCAAAAGATTATTCGTGACATCTCCGAGGCCCGCGACCATGGCGACTTAAGCGAAAATGCCGAGTATGATGCCGCTAAAAATCGCCAGTCTTTTGTCGAAGGGCGGATTAACTATCTCGGTGATCGGCTGACCCGGGCCGAGGTTATCGATCCGACCCAACACGCTAATTTCGATCAGGTGGTTTTTGGGGTTTTTGTCACCCTTGCCGATGAAGATAGCGGTGAAGAGATAACCTATCAGTTAGTCGGAG
>DAOVTG010000173.1 GCA_030633185.1 Deltaproteobacteria bacterium | reverse complement strand
CCAACATGACGTTTAAGCAACAAATCAACCTTCTTATATATTTTCTTCACCATTTTTACAAATCAGATCTACTCGGAGATTGCACCCTCTGCGCTGTTGATTCCACAGAGTTAGCAAACGACTGTAAAGTTCCTTTGGCCATCATGACAGTAAGTTTCTACCATTTCTTGTCAAACTGGCACAAGCAGACCCCGAGAGAATAACTGGCAAGATGTGGAATCCTAACCCAGTCAAAAATCAAAAATCGTGTATTGTTCCAGATCAAGCCAGGCTTTTGCTCGCGAATATCTGCCGACCAACCAATCCATTGGTCACGAGCTTCCGCTTTCCAGGCGGCTGCACCAAAAAGTAAACAACGAGCATGATATTGGACTTCTGTCAACCTCAACGGATTCAATAGCTGCAAGTCAACCGGGGCCGGGATTCTGGCTAGGAGGAAGCTTTATCAGTGAGCGAGTTTCAAGTTTACGGAGAAGTTCACGACAGGCCATGTCTTTAATCTGACCGTCTGGACGCCGCCAATCCCAGAGTACACACAGCTCACGGGATAGACGTGACCGGTTCCACAATGGATAATTGTGGAGAAAGCTGGTCAACAACGGTGGCGTATGCTGCAAGAAGGTTTCGCATGGTTTGAGCCGGAAAGTTCCCAATCTTGATTTCCCGCCGTTGTCCTCTGAGTTGATACCGAAATTGAAAAGTAATATTTCCAGTTAGGGGGTAGCTATAGTTCTTCGCAAATGAATTGATACAATAGGCAAAAGCCACAAGGCATATTGCCGCATGGGGCATGCTCTATGCGACCAAATACGTCTGCGTACATGGGTATTTCCTTAAAATATCACAACCATTACGGCCCCATTTTTCGTTAAAAAAAGCACTTTCTTATGCGACTATACTGTATATTTACAGGCAGTTACCGTGAAAGTATTCGTATCAATTCATCTGCGATAGACTATAGTTAGCTCCTCCTTTTGGGAATATTCAACGTTAATTCTCCTTGTTGTTTTGAGAAAATAATTATGCCAGTCTGACCACCGAAGATTATTGATGACCCGTTGCTCCTTTTCATCGCTCTTGTTTTTTTGTAACATTATTGGAGGTTATAAAAAGTATATTAATAGGGCTGGAAATTAAGTTGAAAATTTGCTATTTAGTTTTCTATATTGTCGATTTTTTATAATGAACTCGAGTTGGCAGGAACGGCGGCGTTGTTGCACAGTTTTTATAATTGTCTTGAAAATATTCTGAAACGAGTTTTCCAGTTCAAAGAATTAACTCTTCCTGGAGGGGAGTTATTTTTTGTTGCTATTGATGCGATATGAGCAAAGCAATGGTGCTTCCGAACCAACGAATTGCAGTCACTGGAATAGGGGCTTTGTGCGCCACCGGACTTGACTTTGAGAGTGCCTTTGCGACACTCTTTGACAAACGCCGGGAACCGGCCGCTCCGCGACGTTTTCAGCTTAACCATCTGGCCACCTACCCGGTTTTTGAGTTGCCGCCATCTCCTTTGGATCGTGAAGATAACGAGCAACCCTGGCTCAGAACCAGTCGGCTGGCCGTAGCTGCGGCCCGTGAAGCTTTAAGCGATGCCGGCTGGAATATCAACAACGAATTGTCCCAACTTAAAGTCGGTATCTGCGTCGGCACGACCGTCGGCGCAGCCATGAATGATGAAAAGTTTTATCGTGATTACCGGGCCGGGAAAAATCCTGACCTTAAGCCGATTGACCGCTATCTTCGCAGCAATCCCGCCACCGTACTAGCCCAAGTTTTTGACCTACACGGCCCGCAGATCACAGTCGTCAATGCCTGCTCCTCGGGTACTGATGCAATCGGCCTTGGCGCTGCCTGGATCAGATCCGGACTCTGTGATCTAGTATTGGCCGGCGGCAGCGACGAACTCTGCCGGGTCACCTGTAACGGTTTTATCTCTTTAATGATCAGTGATCAACAACCTTGCCGACCTTTTGACCAACACCGCAACGGCCTCAACCTGGGGGAGGGCGCTGCGATACTCGTGTTAGAATCAAACAAACTAAGAAAACGCCGCGAGCGACCATCTCGCGCTTTTATCACCGGTTATGGCAGTTCATGTGATGCCTGGCATCTAACCGCCCCTCACCCCGAAGGCAAAGGGCTGCGGCGGGCTTTAGAGTTGGCATTAACCGATGCTGGCAGCAAAGCAGAAGAGATATCTTTCATCAACGCCCACGGCACCGCCACCATCAATAACGATCTGACAGAGGGAAGAATCCTTAAAAGTATTTTTCCCCAAACCCCTTTTTTTTCAACCAAAGGACATACCGGCCACACCCTCGGGGCGGCCGGTGCCTTAGAAGCCGCCTTTACCATCGCCATGCTGCAAGGCGGAAAAATCCCCGCCAGTGCCGGGTTCAATGAAATCGACCCCGAAATCGGTCACTCACCGACAAGATGTGCCAGGGATTTAGATGGTCGCCTGGCCTTAAGTCAATCACTGGCATTCGGCGGCAATAATGCCGCCCTGGTCATCAGCCTTGATGGAGATCAGCAATGATCCCGCTGGCAATTCACGGTATCGGACCGGTCGGCGCTTTCGGAGCCGGTTTGGATGAGTGGCGGGCGGCTTTAAAGGGTGAAAAAAAAATCGAGCCGGAATTAAGCGATATTGAGACCAGCCGGGGATTTGACAGCTTACCGATCTTTCGAGCCTCAACTAAAACCCTAACCAGATTCATCAAGAGCCGAGAGCTGCGCCGTCTTGATCATTTTTCCCGAATGGCCCTGTTGGGAGCCTGCCTCGCCTGTGAAGATAGCGGCCAAAAACTCATCGGCGAGCGCACCGGACTGATTGTGGCCAGTACTTACGGGGCCAGCGCCACAACCTTCTCATTTCTCGATTCCGTTATTCAAGATGGTGATGCCCTGGCCTCACCGACCCTCTTTTCTAACTCGGTTCACAACGCCGCCGCCGCCCATATCGCCAAACATTTGAAAATCACCGGCCCCAACTTAAGTTTGACCCAAGGCCGTCTTTCCGTCCCCATGGCCCTGCTGACTGCGGCCCAGTGGCTGGCGGAAGGCCAAGTTGATACGGTTTTATGTGGCGCTGTCGACGAATACTGCGAGGTTCTGGGGTATTGCTGGCGAAGCTATCTCAATCGAAAAAACAATTACAATTACGGTCTCAAACTATGCGGCCCCGGTGAAGGAAGTCTTTTTTTTCGGCTGAGCCGCGCCCAAGGAACCAATACCCCGCTCGGCTATCTTGAAAAACATGAGCTAAACTCCGCCAAATCACTCAGCCCTGTACCGTTTATCTACAGCCCCGACGCTTGCGCCAAAAACTCAGAATCTCGGTTTAGCCAATTTAACCATCGTTTGCCGATCGATCTTTCGCAAATTTGCGGATTTCTTCCCATCACCGCAGCTTTTGACCTGGCGGCAGCCGCAACAATGCTTTACGATCAAACCCTCTACCTCAATGACCCGGCAAAAGCGCCACAGCAGATACCCTTTTCCGGGTCTGCCATTGCCTGCCTGCAAGCGGATTCCATAACTTCTCAAAAACCATTGACAGGAAACTGTTATTGGATTACGAATTGCCCACAAGAATAAGAAGATTGACTATTTAGCGTGAAATCTCATGAATAAGACCCTAATCCCGACTCTGCCGGGTACACTTAACAACCTGATTCTGCAACACCTGCCCAATGGGGAGAGCGCAGGCTGCCAAATCTTACCCTTAACCCCGGACGGTTCCGACCGTCTCTACTATCGTATTAGCTGTCCCGGAAGTAATCCTTTTATTGCTGTCGACGCCCAGGGAACCGGTCAAAAAAACCACTCGTCAGGAGTTAGCCAAAACCAATCTTTCATCTTTATCCGCAACCATCTTGCGGATCTCGATTTCCCGGTACCTGAACTTCTAGCCCAAGGTCTAAACGGCGATTTTTATCTTCTCCAAGATCTTGGTGACATCACCCTCTACCAGGCCGTCAAAACTCAAGGCTGGAACCCACAAACTATTGACCTTTATAAAAATACGATCTCTCTGCTCCTGCGTCTGCAATTAGTTGCCACAGAAAAATTCGATCCCGCTTGGTGTTATGCCGGGGCTTACTATGACCAACAACTGATAATTGAACATGAACTCAACTACTTTCTCAAGGCTTTTGTTATGGGGCACTGCGAACAACAAGTCTTGCCTGAAACCCAACACCGATTACAATCAGAATTCAGAGAAATTGCTACCGCGGCAACGGCGGCGCCAGCCAACTTTTTTCTTTACCGCGATTTTCAATCTAAAAACCTGATGATAAAAGAGGAGCAAATCTTTCTCATCGATTTCCAAGGAGCCCGCATAGGCCCCTATTATTACGACCTGGCCGCTCTCATCAATGATCCCTACACTGATATCCCCTGGCCTCTTCGCGAACAGTTTAAGACCGACTATTTTAACAAACTTGAAGCAATCCCTAAAACTGACACCCCCAACCGCGAAACATTCAACTACTACTTCACTCTTTTCTCCCTAATTCGCACCCTCCAAACCTTGGGAGCTTTCGGTTTCCTGATCGGCTGCGAGAAAAATCACTTCAAAAAATACGTCCAGCCAGCCTTAAAAAACCTGCACTATTACCTAAATAAATTATCGTCAGATCTCTACCTGCCCGCCCTTACATCACTAACAAAAAGGTGAGAGACATGAAGGATTTTATTGTTATCCATGCAACCCACCCGTTCATCAGGAAGAATTGTCATGCAATTGAACATCCGATATCATTTATAAAAGGTAAAATAGAAATGGATAAATGTTTTGTAATTTCAGACGAATATATTGAGTTAAACAAACTCCTCAAAGCCAGTGGCCTATGTGACACAGGTGGTCAAACTAAAATTATTATTGAAGATGAGTTCGTAACTGTGAATGGCGAAACCGAGACCCGTAAACGCAGGAAGATTAGGGATGGCATGATCGTTAAATATGGTACTCAGAGTATCACGGTCGTTAAAAAACAGTAGTATTCTGTTCATCAAGGATATGGAGCGGTGTTTCTGGACGTATTGTCAGTCATTATTCTCATTACTCAGAAATGAGAATGAGGGAGGAAATTTTTTTGTCGGGACCGGAAATCTTATTTTAGCATGCGACTTTCACAGCAAATAAATGGAACCCATACCCTATATTCTCAGACAGCCTCCTAGGAGGCTGTCCGAGAACGTCTTTTTTCCCCAGCCCGGCGTTATTTTTTGAAAATAATGCTCGGAATACTAGGTGTATGCCTGTGCTTATTGTCAAAAAATGCCTTGATCTGAGAAAAAAATCCTATGCTCAGACAGCCTCCTAGAAAGGGGCCGTTTACACGGCCCCTTTCTAGGTTTGACATTCATTTTTTTGTTTTCCAAAAAGTGAGACTAACCCACTATTGGCGTTGCGCTACCCGGCAATCGCGGCAGAGGTCGAAGAAATCTTCGGGGAGATCGGCCTGTTTGCGGAAATAGTCACATTGGAAGGCGGGAGCGACTTCAACACCGCAGGAGGTG
>DAOVTG010000037.1 GCA_030633185.1 Deltaproteobacteria bacterium | reverse complement strand
ATTTTTATGTCTTCAACAAACCCTCTTTTTCTACCGGGATGGCGGGCCATGATTCTGGCGGCCGGTTTCGGCACTCGTTTAAAACCTTTAACAGACCGGTTGCCGAAACCTCTGGTTCCGATAGCCGGGATACCGATGTTGGAACTTTCACTCAAGCGCTTTAGAAAACTCAAACCTCGGATTTTGGTTGTTAACGGACATCATCTCTCCGGCCGGTTGGAGGCTTTTTTACGGCAATCATCGCATGGTTTTTTAAGAACCGAGTATCTCCATGAGCCTTTGATCCTGGACACCGGAGGGGCTATACGTAACGCTTCACGTTATCTGCGGGGCCCTTTTTTTGTGACCACAAATGCTGATGTTGTTAGTGATATCCCTCTATTTAAGGCGGTAGGTCAACATCTCAGGCGTCGGTCTTTGGTAACCATGTTGTTGCATGATCGGGATCGCTATAATCAGGTTGAGGTTGACTCGGCGGGGAGAATAATAGGTTTTGGTTGCTCTTTGCCTGCTTCCGGAAACCGGATTCTAGCCTATACAGGTATTCAGATATGTTCTCCTTTACTACTCGATCTGATGGCTCGGGAATCGGCCTGTCCTTTTTCACTGATCGCTTTTTACAGCCGCCTGCTGGCAGCTGGCCGGCTCGATATCGTCAGCCACGTCGTGGATACTCAGGATAACTATTATTGGCGGGATGTCGGAACCCCCGATGATCTTGTTGCAATTGAGCATGATTTGGCAAGTGATGCCGGACTCGCTGAGAGGTTGATGGCGTCGTAAAAAGTCCGATCTACTGCGCTGTTGTGGTTTTTCAGGCACTCGACATACTACATGTATGGTCTCGCGCCTGAAAAAACAACAACATCTTGTATATCGAAATTTTTACTTGCCATCCCGTGACTTTTTACGAGGGCATCAGAGGTTGGGGTTTATTTAATTTGTATATCATTTATAACATTATTCTCCATACTCTTCTCTTACTGCTCTGGCCGGGTTTGTTGTGGTATCTGCATCGGAGACAGGGGAGTTATGAAGGTTTGGGTGAGCGGTTGGGTTGGGGTTGGCCGCGATGCCAATCTAAGGTCGGAAGTGAGTCCCGGCCAACCTGGTTTCATGGTGCGTCGGTTGGTGAAGTGCAGATGCTGGTGCCGCTGATTTCGGCCTGGCAAAAACGCTATCCGAAAACCGGACTCCTGTTGACGACGATGACCCTGACCGGTCGCCGGACTGCCAAAAAACTTTTTCCCGACGCCCGGGTTGTCTTGTTGCCGCTCGATCTGCCGGGCTTGTGGCCTCTCTTTTTTCGCCATTTTAAGCCCTCATGTCTGATTATTGCCGAGACCGAACTTTGGCCCAACCTGTTTCATTATGTCAAGCGTCAAAGACTGCCCCTGGCCCTGGTTAATGCCCGGCTTTCCCGGAAAAGTTTTATCAATTATCTTTTTTGTCGATTTTTTACCAGATCCATGTTTGCCACCCCGGCCGTCGTGGTTGTCCAGGATCGGGTTTCAGGTCAACGTTTTGAAGAGCTTGGTACCTCTCCTGAGCGAATTGTTTTAAGCGGTAATATGAAGTTTGATCTACTGACTTCTGGAAACGATGGGGAGCAGTCCGGTTACCGGAATCTATTTGCCTCGGAAATCCCGGTGGTCGTGGCCGGATCTACGCATCCCGGCGAGGAGGAGATGATCCTTAACGCTTGGGCCGCAAATGCTTTACAATCCCCCGAAACTTTTAACTCAGCCTGTCTGGTGTTGGCTCCCCGTCATCCCCGACGGTTTGCCGAAGTGGCCGAGTTTCTGACTTTAAAGGGGATCGATTTCTTAAGCTTTTCCTCTCATAAAGAGGGCTCGGAAAGTGCGGCTTTGCCTAAAGTGCCGGCGGTCTTGTTGCTTGATACCTTAGGTGACCTGGTTTACTTTTACGGTTTGGCTCGCTTTGCGATTATCGGCGGCACCCTGGTTCCCGGGATTGGCGGCCATAATCCTTTAGAGGCTGCGGTTTTTGCCAAAGCGGTTGTTCATGGTCCCCATACTGCCAATTTTAAAGATGGTTTCGGCTATCTCGATGATCAGGGAGGGGGACTGCCGGTCACTGGCCAAAAGGAGTTGGAAGAGCTTCTCGGTCGTTGTCTGAGGGATCCCGATTTTGCCCATGAAGAAGGCCTGAAAGCGGCTGCCACCATGCGTCGGCATCGTGGAGCCGTAAGTTTAACTATGGCCTCCCTGGAAAAGGTCATTCCGGTTTTGCCCGCTTAACAGGTTATAAATTAACCTCAAAATCTTCCTAAATTCCCCTGCCGGAAGATAAAGTTTGACTTTTTAACCCTCATTTCGTTACAATTAAAGTAACTAATTTTTTTGAAAGGAAAACGGTTTTGACTAAATCAAATAAAGGAATGACCTATAAGGATGCCGGGGTTGATATCGAGGCTGGTAACCGTCTGGTGAAGAGTATCGCTCCTTTGGTGAAAGCGACTTATCGACCCGAGGTGCTGGCCGATATCGGCGGCTTCGGGGCGCTTTTCTCTCTCCGTTCGGAAAACTATCGTGATCCCGTGTTGGTCTCTTCAACGGATGGGGTCGGAACCAAATTGAAGCTTGCTTTTTTGATGGATAAGCATGATACGATTGGTATCGACTTGGTTGCCATGGTGGTCAACGATATTATTGTTCAGGGTGCTGAACCTCTTTTTTTTCTTGATTATCTGGCAACCAGCCGTCTGGATGTCGAGCGTGCTACTGAGATTATTGCCGGAATTGCCGGAGGCTGCAAGGAGGCTGGCTGCTCGCTGATTGGCGGAGAGAGCGCCGAAATGCCGGGGTTTTATCAGGGTTCTGAATATGAACTGGCGGGTTTTGCGGTTGGTGTTGTTGATAAGTCCGAGCTTATTGATGGGTCGGAAATCACGGTCGGCGATCGGATTATCGGTTTATCATCTTCCGGGCTGCACAGTAACGGTTACTCGTTGGCGCGGCGGGTTCTGCTTGAAGAGAGTTCGTACTCCTTAGATGAAAAATTGCCCGAACTGGAGTTAAGTCTCGGTGAGGAACTGTTGCGGCCGACACGCATCTACGTACGCACAATTCTTAATCTGCAGCGTGATTTCCGTTTAAAAGGGGTGGCTCATATCACCGGTGGCGGTCTGCAGGAGAATATTGTCAGGGTGGTGCCGGATCGTTGCCAGGTTCGGATTGACCTTCGATCGTGGCCGCGTTTGCCGATTTTCGACCTAATTGCCCGGCAGGGCAAGGTTGCGGAAAAAGAGATGCTGACAACTTTCAACTGCGGTATCGGCATGGTTCTGATCGTGACGGCTGAAGAGGTTGAGGATATTCTCGAGCGGCTTAATGGTCTCGGGGAGCAGGCTTACCTGATCGGTGAGATCGGCAAACTGGAGCCTGGCGATGAATCGATACTCTTTGTTGAACCTGAAAGGGTTGAGTAAAAAAGATGATTAGAATCGGGGTTCTGATCTCAGGCAGCGGCAGCAATCTGCAGTCGATTATTGAAGCGGTCAATGCTGGAAGTATAGTCGGAGAGATTGTGCAGGTTATCAGTAATGATGAAGCAGCTTATGGTTTAACCCGGGCTGCCGGTTACGGCATTTCGACAAAAGTTGTTAAACATGGCGATTACAGTGATCGTCACGGTTTTGATCAGGAATTGGTTCGTGTTCTTAAGGAGAGCCAGGTTGACCTGGTTGTCCTGGCGGGATTCATGCGGGTCTTAGGGGCTGACTTTCTGGCTGCCTTCCCCGATCGGGTGATCAATATTCATCCAGCCCTTCTACCCTCTTTCCCCGGCACCCACGGCCAGGATCAGGCCTTTGTCTATGGTGTCAAACTGGCCGGTTGTACGGTTCATTTTGTTGATGAAAAGGTTGATCATGGGCCGATTATCATCCAGGCAGTGGTTCCGGTATTGTCGGATGACAGCAGAGATCGTCTGGCGGCTCGTATCCTTCGTTGTGAGCATAAAATTTTCCCTCATGCACTGGCTCTCTATTGTGCCGGTAAACTGCAGATTGAAGATCGAAAAGTAAAAATTTCAGGCGTCGATGAATCAGTGCTTGAAAACCAATTTCTAATCTCTTGCCCCGATTTAGTGTGATAATTTACACAGGAAAGATATTATTATGAATGATACCCGGCAATCGGCAATGGTTAATGACCTTTTGCAAACAAATCGTTACGAGTCGGCTCCGGAACGGGTCGAGTTGGTACAGACTCATGCTTCCTGGGTCTTTCTGGCTGGTGATCAAGTCTATAAGATAAAAAAACCGGTTGATTTTGGCTTCCTCGACTTTTCAACCTTGGCCAAGAGGCGTTTTTATTGTCAGGAAGAACTTCGTCTGAATCAACGTTTGGGTGGTGATTACTATCTCGGAATAGAAAATGTCGTCAGGCGTGATGACGGTTACTTCTTTGGTGGTGACGGCTTGATTGTCGACTATGCGGTGGTCATGCGGCGTTTGCCGGAGGCCTTTTTAATGCGTAATCTTCTGGCCGAGGGGCTCTTAAAGGAGAGCCGGATTGATGAACTGGTTGATCTGCTGCAGACTTTTTATGAACAGGCCAAGGTTTTTAAGAATGGTCGTTTCGGTTCGCGTGAGAAGGTTCGTTTTGACGTCGAAGAGAATTTTTCCCAGACCGAAAGTTTTGTTAATGATACGATCTTGACTCGGGATTATCAGCGTATTGTCAAATTCAGCCGTGATTTTTTGCATGACCGGCATAAGCTTTTTGTGCGCCGGGTTAAAGAGGGAGCCGTCCGTGAAGGCCATGGCGATTTGCATATGGAGCATGTCTGCCTTACTCCCGGGGCTCCGCTGGTCTATGACTGCATAGAATTTAATCAACGTTTTCGCCGTCTTGATGTGGTCAATGATTTAGCCTTTTTAGCGATGGATCTGGAACTAAATAATCGTTTCGATTTTGCCGCTTATTTTATCGATCATTGTCGCGAACGGCTGGGTTCTCTTTTTGAACCGGAGCTTTTGCTTTTTTATAAATGTTACCGGGCCTATGTCCGCGGTAAAGTCTTAAGTTTCTTAAGTGCCGATCCGGCCCTGGAGGCAGGGGCCCGGGGTCAGGCCCGAATTCGGGCAGGGCGTTATTTCCAGTTGGCAACTATCTATGCTTCTTCGCCGCCTGAGGGTATTACTCTGCTGGCCGGGGTCAGCGGCAGCGGTAAAAGCTATCTGGCTCAGGCGCTGTCGGCTTTATGGGGAAGCAAGTGGCTGCGCTCCGATGTCGTGCGTAAAGAACTGCACGGGCTGGCCGGTCAGAAAGCGGCCGCCCCTTTCGGCAAGGGGATTTATAATCAGGAGACGACGCAAAAGACCTACCAGCTATTGGCTGAACAGACTGGTGCTGCCATTGTTTCAGGAAGTTCGGTGATAGTTGATGCTTCCAGCTTGAAAGCTGAAAATCGTGAGCTTATCTATGAGGTCGCAAAGAGTCATGGGGTTCCGGTTCGGTTGGTTGTCTGCCGGGCCCCGTGGCCGGTTTTAGAAGAAAATTTAAGAAAACGTGCGGCTGACGGGGTTGATGTCTCCGATGCTGATATTGAGATCGCCCGATGCCAGCGATTTGAATCGCCGACTCTAGAGGAGCTTGAAAAGACCTCCTGGTTAGAGGTCGACACCCGCCGGGATCTGGTCGAACAACTTTATCAATTAGTAAGTGTCTAACCGGCGCTTATCGGCACTGAAATGGAGAGGTTTTCTTCCCGGTGATTTTTCTGTTGTCCCTCTTTTAGGGTTGGGCCCGGGGAGTCGATAACCAGAGGGACGGCTTCATCGATGGTGTCGACTCCGTAAAAGTTCATTTCATCTCTGGCCGTAGGCGGTAGATCATCAAGGTTTTTCAGGTTTTCCCGAGGCAGGATGATGCTCTTGATCCCTGCCCGGCGGGCGGCAAGAACTTTTTCCTTGATGCCGCCGACCGGCAGGACGCGACCGGAAAGAGAGATCTCGCCGGTGACCGCAATCTGATGATTGACGATCCGACCGCTGGCCAAAGAGAGCAGAGTCAGGAAGATGGCCAGTCCGGCTGAAGGGCCGTCTTTGGGGATTGAGCCTGATGGTATATGAATGTGGACTAAATGCTTATCAAAGAAATCTCCCTCTATCCGGTAGGTTGAACTGAGGCTGCGCAGATAGCTCAAGGCGGTTCGGGCCGACTCCTTCATGACTTCGCCTAACGATCCGGTCAGGGTCAGATTTTCCCCTTTTTCACTCTTTATCAAAGCTGCTTCAATGAAAAGAATATCGCCGCCGGTCGGAGTCCATGCAAGGCCGGTAACGATGCCGACCCGACTGTCGGCGGCGGCCAGTTCTTTGTGGTGCCGGGTAGGGCCTAAAAGCTTTCCTAAAGAGCGGCTCGTGATCGATTTCGGCAGCGTTTTGCCAGCGACTTTATCCCTGGCACATTTACGCATGATTTTACCGATCATCTTTTCCAGATTACGAACCCCCGATTCACGGGTGTAGTGATCAATTATAGAGTTTAAGGCTTCGTCGGTAAAAGCTATTCTCTCCTCTTTAAGGCCGTGGTTCTCCCGTTGCCGGTCGAGCAGGTAACGGTGGGCGATGCTCTTTTTTTCCTCTTCGCTGTAGCCGGGCAGGGTGATGATCTCCATCCGATCCAGTAATGGGGCCGGGATCGGATCACTCTGATTGGCGGTCGCAATAAAAAGAACCCGGCTTAAATCAAAAGGCAGATTGAGATAGTGGTCGGTAAAGGAGTTGTTTTGTTCTGGATCCATCACCTCAAGTAGGGCCGATGCCGGATCACCGCGAAAGTCATGCCCCAGTTTGTCAATTTCATCAAGCATAAAGACGGGATTGCGACTGCCAGCTCGCTTGATCTCCTGGATAATCTTGCCGGGCATGGCTCCTAAATAGGTACGGCGATGACCTCTGATCTCGGCTTCATCATGGACTCCGCCTAAGGAGAGGCGAATGAACTTTCGGCCCATGGCTCGGGCAATCGATTTGCCGAGTGAGGTTTTGCCGACTCCGGGAGGCCCCACCAGGCAGATGATCGGGCCCTTCATATCTTTGTTGAGTTGCCGTACGGCAAGGTGCTCAAGGATTCTCTCCTTGATTTTGTCGAGACCGAAATGATCTTCGTTAAGAACCTTCTCGGCCTGCTTTAGGTCAAGGTTCTCCCGGGTTTCATCTTTCCAGGGCAACTCCGAGACGTATTCGACATAGTGGAGGATATTGTGATAGTCGGGGGCGGCCGGGTTCATACGTTCCAGTCGGTTGAGCTCTTTTGTCAAAGTTTTGTGAATTTGCTCATCAAGTTCAAGCTCGTCAATTTTTTTCTTGAGTTCGATAAGCTCTTCATTCTCATCTTCATTCTGGATTCCGGGTTGGGCTCCGGCCTGGCGGGGCCAGCGGGCTGTACCAGGTCGGTTCAAGTTCTTTTTTTGGTTCAGCTGTTTCCGGCTTTCATAAAGCAGTTGATGTACCAGTTTGAGGCGGTCTCCGGGGTTGATCAGGGAGAGAGCCTGCTGTTGGATCGTGAAACTTGGTTGCAGGTAGATGACGATGAGGTCAGCCAGATGCCCCGGGTTGTTGATGCGGTCAAGCAGATTGGTTGCCGATTCGGGTAAGGGTTGGCCAGCTGCACAGCAGGCTTTTAACAGGCTTAAAGAGCTCTCCATAAGCATTTGGGTGGTGCTGTTAGAGTGGTGGAGGCTCTCCTGATAACCGGCAATCAGGGCTTGAGGTTGCTTGCCGGTAAGCAGGCGTAAAAATGAAATACGGCAGATTCCTTCGAGAACGGCTTCCAGTTGCGAGTCGCCGTTCAGCTTTGCCCGGCTTACCCGGCAGGCGGTGCCAACCGGATGAATGTTGTCGTAGGTCAGGGGCAGGATGCCGGCCCGAGGTTGACTGGCAATTGCGATAAGTTCATTTTTTTGCTGACATTCGAGTAGAAGTTCGATATCTTCATGGCGTCTGGCAGTTATAGTTACCGCCAAAAACGGGAAGATGACGATATTATGAAGGGTCAAAATCGGGAGACGGTCGGGAAGTAGCTGTGCAGGACTTGGACTCACAGGAATTATTGCCTCATTTTGTAGTGATTAGTAGTAGGTGTTTGGAATGTAGGTTGTCGGTGGGCTTTTGTCAAGCACAGATCACTCTTGCCGTGAACGAAAAAAAAGTATATAGTGATGGCGTCGTAAAAAGTTCCGATATCCTGCGTTGTTGTAGTTTTCCAGACACTCGACATACTATGTGTATGGTCTCGCGCCTGGAAAACTACAACAACTTGCACCCCAAGGGCACTTCCTGCGGGGCGTCTATCGAAATTTTTACTTAGCCATTCCATTAGTGACTTCTTGAAGTAATGGAGTGAAAAGTTCACCAGGGATTTTTTCTGGCGGTCGTTTTGTATAAAGAGGGGTTCGGCTATGTATTGCTCTGAATGTAAATTACGAGTTGCGGATGATAGTATTACGGTTTGTCCGGTTTGTCAGGGGCCGTTGCAGTCTGATGCGGTAAATGAAGAGGCGTTTAATGATGCTGCCGACAACGAAGGTGGATCAGCAACTTCAGAGATTCGGGTCGAGGATAAATTCAGTGCTTATGAGAGATCCGATCAAGAGCTCGATTTTAGTCTTGAAAAACTCGGCCTGGAATCTTCAGTTCAGAAAGACCCGGCTGATGAAGAGGAAGATATCCAAGCCTTGGCTGATTTATGGGAGGAGGAAGATATCGATGCTGACCTGGAAGGGGTTCTTGCCGAAGCGTTCAGTCTTGATGAAGCAAACAAAGATAGTGATCCCGAAGATGATCTGGAAGGGGTTTTCACTGAAGCATTCAGTCTTGATGAAGTAAGCCGGGAGAGTGACATCGAAGATGATTTTGATCTCGAAGAGGATGATCTGGATCCAGGGAAGGGTTTGGATCTCGAAAAGCCTGCAACTTTACCCCCCCAGCCACCGGTTGTAGCCCCAAGTCGAAACCAGAGTTCCTGGTTGTTGATTCTGTTAATTATTGTGATCGGTGCCGGGGGTGGATTCTGGCTCTATTCGCAAAAGCTTCAATTACCCCCGGGTAAACGTGTCGCTGGATCGGTATCTAAACCGCAATCTGTCAATCCGGTGTCTCTACCGTCGGTGAAAGAGGAGATTGTGGTGGCGAAAAAAGTCGTAGCTCCTGAACTTGCAGCCGAGGCGGTCGGCAGGGTTGCCGATGATAAAACCGCCAAAATTGAGGCTTCCGTTCCGGCTCAGGATGGAGCGTCGGTGAAAGTTTCTGAGCTTAAAGATGAAATAATTAAAGCCCCGGTGCCGGAGGCCGCGGTTGATTCGGTTCCAGCGGTCGCATCCCGGGAGCTGAAAACCGCAGAAACGTTGCTGGCACCATCGGCGGGCGTTGAAAAGAAAAAATCTACTCTAAAAAAATCTGCTTCGGAAAAAGTTCCTGCGGAAGGTGAAGTGAAATTCGTTGCTGAAACAAAACCCCAGGTCTCCACCCCGGATTCTGTGCCGGAGAAGAAGGTTGACAGAAAATCTCCAAAAACCGTCAAAGCAGCCTCCGTCAAAAAAACTGGGGTCTCTTTAACTTTTCCCTACGCCATTCACATAGGCTCTTTCAAGAGTCGGAAATCGGTAGCTCGTCAATTGGCGATGCTGCAAGAAAAAGGTTTTGCCGCCTACCAGGTGGAGGTTGACCTCAAAAATAAGGGGGTTTGGCGGCGGGTGTTGGTTCCCGGCGGAACTACCAGAAAAGAGGCGAAAGTAGTACAGAGAAAGCTGGCCGAACTTTTTCCCAGGGAAGAGAGCTTGATCTTAAAGATCAAGAAGTGAAGGCTCTTTTACAGTATGGTGAAGTGGGGTTGAAAATTTAGGTCGGGCTGGTTTGAATCCGGAATGGCGTTGACTTTGAGCTTGAGAATTGTTATAGAATCTCGCTTTTGTTGATAGATATGAGTAACGCACTAATAAGTTATGGAAGTGTCTCTGTCACTGGTGGGCAGCCTGGACTTCAAATCCAGTGTTTTCGGCTGATATCCGGAAAGGTGGGTTCGATTCCCATACACTTCCGCCAATCTTTACTCCCGGCAGTGGCCGGATCAGGGAGTTGATATGTTTGGTATTGGTATTCCCGAGCTCGTTATCATTCTGGTTATCATTTTGATTGTCTTCGGTACCGGAAAACTACCTGAGATCGGAGGGGCTCTGGGTAAAGGGATTCGTAATTTTAGAAAGGCGTCTCATGAAAAGCCTGAGGAAATCGACGTGACCCCGGAGAATAACGGCGGTGGATCTGTTGATGGCGACCATGATTCCTCATCAAAATCCGCTGGCTGAAATCGGTCATGTCTGAGTGCGAAGTCCTGATCGGATTCGGTAGCAATCTCGGTGATCGTCGGGTCTTGATTAATCAGGCTTTGCAGGCCCTCTCCGATCTGTCGGCGACTTCTCTGAAAAAGCTCTCATCTCTTTATGAAACGGCACCGGTCGGCTATCTCGAACAAGGGGCCTTTCTTAATGGGGCGGTGCTGGTCAAAAGTTCCCTGGCTGCTTCCGAGTTATTGGCGCAGTTACTGGCTATCGAAAACTCAATGGGTCGGGTACGGAAGGAGCGTTGGGGCCCCAGGACTATCGATCTAGATATCCTCTTTTATGGAAATGAAATAATTGATGAGGTCGATCTGGTGGTGCCTCATCTTGAAATTGCCGAACGAATATTTGTTCTTGAGCCGCTCAATGAGATTGTACCAGCCCGGCAGCATCCTCAGCTTGGCGGAACAATCTCTGAGTTGTTACATAAATATCAATTGAGTCATCCTGAAGAGGTGCCTTGCGAGATTGTCGCGGTTCCTCCCGAGGTTGCTTTAGATGAGGTAAGAGATGGAATTTTTTATCGATACAGCCAATCTTGATGAGATCAAAGAGGCCATGAATTATGGTCTGGTCGATGGTGTGACCACTAATCCTTCGCTGGTCGCCAAAGAGGGGTTCGATTTTTTTTCCGGGATTCGTGAAATAGCTGAGTTGGTTCCGGGGCCGGTCAGTGCCGAGGTGATCTCCTTAGAGGCCTCAGGGATGGTTAAAGAGGCGCGGGAGTTGATGGCTCTGGGTGAGAATATCGTGATCAAGATCCCGATGTTGCCCGAAGGTTTAAAAGCCGTCAAAGAGCTTACCGAAATGGGTATTAAAACCAATGTGACTCTGATTTTCTCGCCTTTGCAGGCCTTGTTGGCGGCTAAAGCCGGAGCCACCTATGTCAGCCCTTTTGTCGGGCGGCTTGATGATATTGCCACCGACGGTATGGAACTTGTGCGCCAGATTGCCGATATTTACGACAATTATGGCTATTTGACGAAAATTATCGTTGCCAGTATCCGTCATCCCCAGCATGTCCTGGCGGCGGCCGAGCTCGGTGCCGATGTCTGTACGATTCCATTAAAGGTCATGATGCAGTTGGCTCAACATCCGCTTACTGATATCGGGGTCGAGCGATTTCTTGCCGACTGGCGCAAATTGGAGGAAGGAGAGTAGTTAAAATGGGATTTAAGTTCCGGCGGATAATCTTGCTTGCACTTTGGCTGACTCTTTTGCTGGTGGTGGCTGGTTGTAAGGTTCCTTTGGATGAACGCCAGGCCGTGGCGGAGTTGCAGAAAAAAACAAGTCTGTTGGAACAAGAACTCGAATCAAGTAATGATCGTCAACAGAATCTAGAGAAAAAACTTGATACTTTGCAGTTGCGATTTGATGAGGCTCGTGACCAGTTACTCAAACAGGCGGAAGAGTTGCAGGCCTTAAACCAAGCCCAGACGGTAATGAAAGAATGGGTTGAGACAAAATTGAGTAAAGTGGGTAAAGTGAGTAAGAATGGCAAAAAAGTAGCCGCTGTGGATCAGCCGGTCTCTCCCCCTTTAAGTGAAGAGGAAGAACAGGTCTTTGAAAAACTCTACACTGACTCCCTGACGGCTTACCATAATGGAGATTATGAGGATGCAGTTAAACTGTTTGCTGCCTTTCTCAGAGATTTTCCAAACACGGTAAAGGCTGCCAATGCACGCTACTGGTTGGGGGAAAGTTATTACTCCCTGGCCCAGTACGCCCAGGCGATTACTGAGTTTAAAAGGGTGCAGAAAGATTTTCCCACAAGTTCCAAGGTTCCGGGGGCTTTGCTTAAAACGGCGATGTCATATGAAGCGATCGGAGGGCGAGAACCGGCCTTGGCGGCTTATGTTGAGTTGTCGCGGAAATATCCAGCCAGTTTGAGTGCGAAATTGGCCGAAAAAGCTTTGGCCCGACTCGAATAGCTCTTGACAAGCCCGGACTTATTGTTTATATAGCGCATCCGTTTTAGGGATACCTGTGAGGTGCTGTTTGCCGGTTCCTTGGAGACGAATATAGAATTTATAGTATTTTATGGAGGAGTAACGGGTAATGTATGCCGTTTTACGTACCGGAGGAAAGCAATATAGAGTTGCATCCGGAGAGTTGATTGAGGTTGAAAGAATCGTCGGCGAAGCTGGCGATATTATTGAATTTCCTGAAGTTTTGAGCCTGGTAGATGATGCCGATGTAAAAGTCGGAACCCCGTTGCTTGAAGGGGTTGTGGTGAAAGGCGAGATTGTGGCTCAGAAGCGGGGAGTTAAAATTCTGGTTTTTAAATCAAAGCGTCGTAAAGGCTATCGCAAACGCCAGGGTCACCGCCAGGAACTGACGCAACTGAGAATTACCGAAATTAGCGGGTGACTGTAAGGAGATAGACAGCTATGGCTCATAAGAAAGGTGGCGGCAGTACCAGTAATGGCCGTGACAGTGTAAGTAAGCGACTCGGAGTGAAACGTTACAGTGGTGAAACCGTACTCGCAGGCAATATTATTATCCGCCAGCGGGGGACTAGAATTCACCCTGGTAACAACGTCGGGCGCGGTAAGGACGACACCCTTTTTGCAACATCGAATGGGGTAGTCAAGTTCGAGCGTCTTGATAAAACTCGCAAAAAAGTCAGTGTCTATCCGGTAGCGGTCTGAGTTTCGTTTAGAACTGGCTTTACCCGTTAGCAGTGAATTCTTAAAAGGTCTTTGATTGGCCTTATAAAAAAGCCCTTTTATAGAGGGCTTTTTTAGTTTTGATGGCGTAAATAATATGCGATTTATTGATGAAATAAAGATAGATGTGGAAGCCGGTGATGGTGGAAATGGTTGCGTCAGCTTCCGTCGGGAAAAATATATTCCTAGAGGGGGTCCCGACGGTGGAAGCGGTGGTAAGGGGGGGGATATTATCCTCTGTGGCGACAGCCAGAAAACCACCCTGTTAGATCTGCGTTACCAGCGCATATACAAGGCTCGAAAAGGAGTCAATGGCTCCGGTAAAGACCGTACCGGTGCGGCTTCCGACAATGTTGAACTCAGAGTTCCACTAGGTACCGAGGTCTGGTTTCTTCCCCCTGAAGGAGATCCCGGCGAGGCCTTTCTGGGCGGTGAAATTCTCGAACCGGGAGCCACCCTGATTGTCGCCAGGGGGGGGCGCGGTGGTAAGGGGAATGCCCACTTTACCTCTTCGACTAACCGGACGCCGCGATTTGCCCAGCCAGGAGAAGAGGGTGAAAACGCCCGTCTTAAACTGGTCTTGAAACTGATTGCCCAAGTGGCCTTGATCGGTTTGCCGAATGCCGGAAAATCAACCTTGATTTCGACCGTTTCCGCAGCTCGTCCCAAAGTCGCAGCCTATCCGTTTACAACTTTGCAGCCCCATTTGGGGATCATGGAGGTTGGTGATTATCAACAGATTGTGATCGCCGATATTCCGGGACTGGTGACCGACGCCCATCTTGGTACTGGTCTGGGAACCCGGTTTTTACGCCATATTGAGCGCACCCGGACTCTGGTTCATCTACTCTCCGTAGCCGAACATCATGATGCTCCAGCCTTGCTTAAAGCCTACGATGTGGTAGCTCGTGAATTGGAACTCTATCGGTAGGATCTTTTAGCCCGTGAAAAACTGGTTCTTTTGACCCAGATTGATACAATT
>DAOVTG010000101.1 GCA_030633185.1 Deltaproteobacteria bacterium | reverse complement strand
TAGTTGATATTACAGTCAAAATCGCGCCCACACCATTACTTAAATGTCAAGTAAAAAATGACATTTTTTCCATATTATTTTCATATTATTTTCATATTTTTTTACAAGCAAATTCCTAACCGGACAACACTGCAAAATACTGGGTGTATGCCTGTGCTTATTGTCAAAAAATGCCTTGATCTGAGAAAAATTTCTATTTTCGGACAGCCTCCTAGCTGGTATCTTGTTGTAGGTACTTTTAGTATTGACACGGCTTAATTATTATGGGATACTGAAGGTATCTTTCAGTGGATACCAAGAAGGGGTAGATGTTATGAGTTCACCGTTTCCTTATGATAGCCTGTCAACAAATGAACTGTTCTTCGGGAGGGACGAGGAACTGGAAAGAATAGCGAAAATTGTTCAATATTCAAATAACCTTCTCATTCACTCAAAAAGAAGGATGGGGAAAAGCTCTTTAATAAATTATTTCCTGGAAACTCATCAAGATAATCACCTTTCTATATATGTTGACATATTTGATATAACCTCAAAAGAGGATTTTGCAAAATCTTTACTCAAAGCATTATCGAACGCTCAAAAAATCGACCTCAAGAGTGCTGTAAAAAATTTAACATCTTTTTTCAAAAGGGTAAGAGTAGAGCCGACCATAGATACAAAGACACTGGAATACTCTATAAAGCCGATTGTTGCGACACTGTCATTTGAAGAGATGATGGATGATTTTTTTTACACTTTGGATCAGTTGAGTAAAAAACAACCAATCATATTGGCCATAGATGAATTTCAGCAAATAGCAGCCATAAAGGATGTAAAACTTGATTCACTGTTGCGAAAGTATATACAGCAAAGAAAAAATATCTCTTTTGTCTTTTTAGGATCAAAAAGACATCTGCTCACCTCACTTTTTGCATACAAAGCACCCCTGTATGAATTAGCAACCCATTTCGAACTGCAACCTTTACAGATAGATGATATATGTGATTATTCATCAAGATTCTTAAATATTGATGAAAAGTTAATCTCTTACATCTACGAAAAAAGTGATGGTGAAACAAAGATGATACAGCATATTTTACATCTGTTGTATATCCAGAAAAGGGGGGCTGTAACGAAAACCCAAATAGATGAATCGCTTAAAGAGATAATAAATTCAAAAGATTCGAGCTATAAAATTGTTTTCGACACACTTAACAATAACCAGAAAACAGCTTTAAAAATAGTTGGTAAATATAAAAAAGGTTTTTTTGCCAGCAGTGTCTTAAATGAGTACACCATAAAAAAACAGACACTTCAATCATCCGTCGAATCACTTTTTAAAAAAGAGTTGATAGATAAGGAGGATGACGGCTATTTTATCCCAGATAGAACTTTTGAATTATGGGTTGAAAGACTGGTTGAGTGACGTCCGGCACTGGATACCCTAATCTTTTTTCTTTTTCTTTTCTTTATTTCGATAGAGGTCTTTATCGGCAGTTTTTTTCAAGGCTTCGGCATCGGTTGCGGGGCCGTCCAGATAGGTAGCGAGACCGGCGGTCAGATGGATTTGGAGGTAGGTGTCCGGTTCTACCTGAACCTTGGTGGCCGCTGCTATCTTCATGAGTTTAGTGATAACCGTTCGGCCTTGTTGATGATTAGTGTCGGGTAGGATAATGGTGAACTCATCGCCGCCGTAACGCAAACCGATATCGTGTTTGCGCAAGTTGTTGCTGATCAGGGAACCGGTTTCCGCCAGAACCTGATCTCCGGCCGGGTGACCATAGTGGTCGTTGACGAGTTTGAAATCATCAAGGTCGATCATGATCAGGCTTAAAGGGCAGCTGTAGCGTTGGGCCCGGGCGAACTCTATTGGCAGAATCTCGTCAAGAGTGCGTCGATTGTAGAGTCCGGTCAGCTGGTCGGTGCGTATGAGTTTTTGCAGTTGGGTCATCAGGAGGCTGTTTTCGATAACCGTAGCTAATTTGCGGCCTAAGCTTTCGACGGCATCGGTTGCGGCCCCGGGGGGGAATTTTTGAGGATCCGGGCTTGCCAGATTAAGGGTGCCGATGGCTCGGTTGCGGCTGAGAAGCGGGACAAAGGCGGAAGATGCGATCTTATCGGTTTGATCCGGGGTTTCAAGCAGAGCGAGAAGGACTGGATCTGGATGGGCGCTGATCAAGGGGCGGTGTTGAGGGAAGAGTCGACTGTAGTCAGCCTCGCTGATGAAAGGCATCGTGAAGGTAATGCCGTTTTCCCGGTTATTATCAGCCGGCTCAAGGAGCTTTTTTAATTCAAGTCCGATGGTGTTTTTGACACTTTCAATCAGTGAAACGTTTGCTAGGGGAATGGTGAAGTCAGCCGCCAGTTTTTTCTGGAGCTCGCGGGTCATGTCGCTGAGGTTAACGGTTTTAAGGATACTCTCTTCAAGATCTTCAAATTGTTTGTGCTGGGTTTCCCTTTCTTTAGTAAATTCTTTAAAATTTGACAGGGTTCGGACCAGTTCTTGGTTGTGATCCCGCAGTTCCTGATTCTCTTTAAAAATCTTATCAAAAATAGCTTTTCTGACGTCGATTACCGTACTCTTTTGAGGCTTATCATCGGCACTCATGGGGGATCCTTTCTAGGAGGTTGTCCGAGAACGTCTTTTTCCCCAGCTCGGCGTTATTTTTTGAAAATAATGCTCGGAATACTAAGTGTATACCTGTGCTTATTGTCAAAAAATGCCTTGATCTGAGAAAAAAACCTATTTTCGGACAGCCTCCTAGTTGTAAAGTCAAATTTAATGAACTCGTAAAAAATCACGGGATGGCTAAGTAAAAATTTCGTAGACGCCCCGAAGGAAGTGCCCTTGGGGTGCAAGATGTTGTGGTTTTCCAGATGCGAGACCATACATGTAGTATGTCGAGTGTCTGGAAAACCACAACAACGCAGGATATCGGAACTTTTTACGACGCCATCAAATTTGAAAACGGTTTAGAGGGCACTTTTTGCAAAGCGGCCGGTTCGGCCGACAGAAGTTTTTGCCGATCTGAACCAGCAGGGCATGAAATTCATTGAATAGTGCGGAATCAGTCGGTAGTTTGTCGATAAAGAAACTTTGGGCCTCGGCGTAGCCAACGCCGGCCAGCAGCCAATTATGGCGTTTACAGACTCTTAAGGTGTAGGTATCGATAACAAAAAGTGGCCGGTTAAAAGCATAGAGCAGGATGCTGTCGGCGGTTTCCGGGCCGATTCCCTTTAAGACGAGAAACCATGCTCTTAAATCAGGGGTTGCTTTTCGGGCCAGCTGACTGAGTCCGCCGATATCGACAACCGCTATGGCCAGAGCCTTAAGACGTTCACTCTTTTGACGAAAGTAACCGGAAGGTTTGATTCGTTCCTGAAGTTCCGTTAGAGGGGTGACGGCGATTGCGGAAAATGAAAGCTGCTGGTCTAGGCGTAGATTAACAAGTGCCTTTTCGACATTTTTCCAGGTCGTATTCTGGGTCAGAAGGGCACCGATAATCATCTCTTCCGGCCCCTCGGCGGGCCACCAGTTTTGGGATCCGAAAGCTGCCAGAAGGGTTTCGAAAACTATTATCAGATCACAACTCGGATCGCCTGACAAAGAACACTTCCCCATTAAATGTACAGATCACTAATCATTAATTAGAGCGGCTCTCGCGGCGGCCAGTCTGGCAATCGGAACCCTGAACGGGGAACAACTGACGTAATCCAAGGCGGTGCGGTGGCAGAAAGCGACCGAGGCCGGTTCGCCGCCGTGTTCGCCACAGATGCCGACTTTGAGGTTGGGGCGGGTGGTTCGGCCTCGGGTGACGCCGATTTCGATCAGGGCGCCGACTCCGTCAATGTCAATCGAGACGAAGGGGTCGGAGGCAAAGATTTTCTGCTCGATATAAGTGGGCAGGAAGGTGCCCGCATCATCACGGCTTAAGCCGTAGGTGGTCTGGGTCAGATCGTTGGTGCCGAAAGAGAAAAATTCAGCTTCTTTGGCAATGACATCGGCGGTTAAAGCGGCGCGGGGCAGTTCAATCATGGTGCCGATCAAATAGTCTAAAGTGACGCCGTAGTCGGTAATGATCTGGTCACAAATAATTACACTTCTCTCTTTTAGAAATTTGAGTTCATTGACATCGGCGACCAGCGGAATCATGATTTCGGGAAGTACGGTAATCCCGTCACGGACAGATTCACAAGCCGCCTCCATGATTGCTCGAACCTGCATGGCGTAAATTTCGGGGTAGGCGATGCCGAGACGACAGCCCCGATGACCAAGCATCGGATTTAATTCGTGCAGGGCTTCGGTGCGCTCTTTAAGGGCGGTCAGAGAGACCCCCATAATTGTTGCCAGCTCTTTGATGTCAGCTTCATTTTGGGGCAGGAATTCATGCAGGGGCGGGTCGAGCAGGCGCACGGTTACCGGGAGTCCGTCCATAGCCTTGAAAATGCCGATAAAATCACTTTTCTGGGCTGGCAGGAGTTTGGCCAGGGCTTGTTCACGACCTTCGAGGTTGTCGGCGAGAATCATTTCACGGATCGCCTTGATGCGTTCCTCTTCAAAAAACATATGTTCAGTACGACAGAGACCGATGCCTTCGGCCCCGAAATTGCGGGCCACGGCGGCGTCATGCGGGGTGTCGGCGTTGGCTCGTACCTTCAAACGGCGAAATTCATCGGCCCAGCTCATGAAGGTTGTAAATTCCTCGGTTAGTTCCGGCGTGATGGTGGCGATGCGACCGAGGAAAACTTCGCCGGTTGAGCCGTCAAGGGTGATGATATCGCCTTTTTTAAAGATCTTGTCACCGACCTTGAAGCAATTGTTCTGGTAATCAACAAAGATTGCGGCACAGCCTGCAACGCAGCATTTACCCATGCCGCGGGCAACGACTGCGGCATGTGAAGTCATACCGCCGCGCGAGGTCAAAATTCCTTCAGCCGCGTTCATGCCGTTGATATCTTCGGGTGAAGTTTCAGCTCGAACAAGAATTGTTTTATGGCCGTCGGCGTTCATGGCCTCGGCTTCATCAGCACTGAAGACGATTTCACCGCAAGCTGCACCCGGTGAGGCTGGTAGGCCTTTGGCAAGTAACTCTCTAGCCGCTTCAGGATCGAGGGTCGGATGCAGGAGTTTGTCGAGTTTTTCCGGCTCGACTCTTAAAATAGCTTCGCGTTTGTCGATTAACCCTTCAGCGACCATGTCGAGGGCGATCTTGATATCGGCCGTGATTGTCCGTTTGCCGCTCCGGGTTTGTAAGAGCCAGAGTTTATGGTTTTCGATCGTAAATTCGATATCCTGCATGTCGCGATAGTGTTTTTCGAGTTTTCGGTAGACCTCAACCAATTCTTGATAGAGATCGGGCATCACAGTTTCAAGTGAAGGCAGGTCGGAATCCCCCCGGCCCACCTCATTGATGGGTTGTGGTGTGCGAATCCCGGCGACTACATCTTCCCCCTGAGCGTTGATCAGAAATTCGCCGTAGAAGAGATTTTCACCGGTTGAGGGGTCACGCGTAAAGGCGACGCCGGTAGCGCACTCTTCTCCCATATTGCCGAAAACCATGGTCTGAACGTTGACGGCGGTTCCCCAGTGGTCGGGAATGTTGTTAAGTTTGCGGTAGGTTGCGGCTCGCTTGGTGTTCCAGGAGCTGAAAACCGCACTAATTGCACCCCAGAGCTGATCATAAGGGTCTTCTGGAAACTCATGGCCGGTCAACTCTTTGACTCTGGTTTTAAGGTCGGCAACCAGTTGTTTGAGGTCATCGGCGTCCAGGTCGGTGTCTAAGTCAACCCCTTTTTTCTTTTTGGCTTGGTCAAGCAGCTCTTCGAGTTTTTCTCCTTCGATCCCCATGACGACATTGCCGTACATCTGGACAAAGCGGCGATAGCTGTCATAGGCAAACCGGGCACTGCCGGAACCTTTGATGAGACCATCTACGGTTTGATCATTAAGACCCAAATTAAGCACCGTATCCATCATTCCGGGCATTGATACCCGGGCTCCGGAACGAACCGAAAAGAGTAACGGTGCTGTTTTGTTGCCGAAACCTTTATTCATGCTCTTTTCGGTTTTGCCCATGGCTTGTCGAACCTGCTCTTCCAAACCTTCGGGATATTGATTTTGATTTTCGTAAAAGGAGACACAGGTAGATGTGGTGATCGTGAACCCTGGTGGTACCGGCACGCCAATCTTGATCATTTCGGCCAGGTTGGCACCTTTGCCGCCGAGCAGATTTTTCATGCTCGTATCGCCTTCGGTATAATCACCGCCAAAGCTGTAAACAAATTGTTCACTCATTTCAGGTCTCCTTGAATTTATAGTTTAGAAAAATCGGCGATTTTTCTAAAATCGGCGGCGATTCCTTGCAACAGAGCCAATCGGTTTTCGCGTACCGTTTGGTCATCAACCATGACCATGATTTCGTCAAAAAAGGTATCAACGTTGGTTTTTAGCTCAGCAACGGTACTGAAGGCCTGATCGTAATCCTCATTCTCAAGATCGGCGGCCAGGCGCTGAGCGACTTTTTGCCAGGCTTGATAGAGGTCGGCTTCGGCACCGGCCATTAGTTTTTCGGGGATCAGTTGGTAGTTTTCTTTCTCTTTACGGGTGATATTCATAATCCGTTTAAACGCGGTCGAGAGATCGGTAAAATCGTCACGATGACGAAAACGGTCTAAAGCACTGATGCGTTTGTGAGTTATGACGATGTCATCAAAACCTACGGCTAGAACTGCTTCAATAACCCCAGTCGGAACCCCGGCGGCCGTCAGGCTGTGAAAAAAACGTCCTTTGATGAACTCTAACACCTCATCTGCGACGTTCTCGGCCGGCTTTTCGATTTTGTTTTGCAGGAGCTCTAACGAGTGGTTGATCAGATCCTTTAAAGGGAGGCGGTAGTTACGATCAAGGCAGATATTGATAATCCCTAAAACCTGGCGGCGCAAGGCATAAGGGTCGGCACTGCCGGTCGGTTGCAGACCAACCCCGAAACAGCCGACCAGAGTATCAATTTTATCGGCGATACCGACAATCGCGCCGCAGTCATTACTTGGTAGAACTCCACCGGCTCCGGTCGGCATATAGTGTTCATGGATGCCGATGGCAATAGCGTCGTCTTCACCAGCGGCCCGCGCATATTCGCGGCCCATGATTCCCTGGAGATCGGAGAATTCGTTGACCATATTGCTTTCGAGATCGGCTTTGCAGAGCCAGGCCGTACGGCTGATTGCCGCTTTTTGTTCGGGACAGATAAGGTCTGCCATTTTTTCAGCCAGGCTTCGGAAACGTTCGACCTTCTCGTATGAGGTTCCAAGTTTAGCCTGAAAGACGACACTGCGCAGACGCTCGACAAAATCCTCAAGCGGAATCTTCAGATCTTCCTGGTAGAAAAAACGGGCATCGTTAAGCCGGGCCAGGAGAACTCTCTGGTTGCCCTTGACGACGATTTCGGGATCACGGGCGACGGTGTTGTTGACGGTGATAAAATTGGCCATCAATCGGCCTTCGGAGTCGCGTAAGCAGAAGTACTTCTGATGATAGCGCATTACTATAATCAGGACCTCTTCCGGCAGTTCGAGAAAACTTTTGTCGAAGGAGCCGGTAATAGCATGCGGATATTCGACAATATTAGTGACGGTCTCCAGCAGTTCCGGGTCGTCAATGATAGTGCCGCCAATTTGTTTCTCGATGGTGGCGAGTTGACTTTTGATCATCGCCTTACGCTCTTTCTGGTCGACAATGACATGGGCTTTGCGGCAGAGTTCAACATAATCAGCCGGCTGTTTGATCTTGAATTTTTCCGGGGCCATAAAACGGTGACCATAAGATTCCGCACCGCTGCTGATACCGGCGCAATCAAAAGATATGGTTTGGTCGCCGTAGAGGGCCGCAAGCCAGTGGACGGGCCGGGCAAAACGGGCATCGAGATTTTGCCAGCGCATCGATTTACGGAAAGGGATACTCATGATGTAGGCGGGTAGGGCTTCGGCCAATAGATTTGTCGTTTTCTCACCGGTCTCCCGTTTACGGACGCAAACATACTCACCCTTTTCGGTAGTGACGATTTCAAGTTCCTCTGGTTTGACACCCTGGCCGCGAGCAAAACCGATACCGGCTTTGCTCGGTTGACCATTTTCGTCAAAAGCGATTCTTTTGGCCGGGCCCATATTTTCAACTACGCGATCTTCCTGGCCTGAGGCCAGATCCGCCACTTTCAGAGCGAGGCGTCGAGGGGTTGCCATTATCGTAATTTCGCCATGATCTAAACGTAGACGGGTGAGCATCTTTTGCGCTTGAGTTTTCATGTCGACAAAGGCTTTACTTAAAAAACCGGCCGGAATCTCTTCCGTGCCGATTTCAATAAGGAGGTCTTGGGTCATATCGTTATACCTGTTTATTTGGTGTCGGGAGTTTATTCCGCCAGCAGTTTTTTCAGTTTGCTTTCCAGTTT
>DAOVTG010000252.1 GCA_030633185.1 Deltaproteobacteria bacterium | reverse complement strand
TATTATGGAACAGGTTCTCGCAACTGAAACAATTTCCGCTGTCGACCTGCTGGCCGGTGTTGCGGCCGGGACGATTGCCATTCCCGCTAACCGAAATCATAAAAATCTTACGGCTTATGGTATCGGTCAGGGTCTGAAAGTAAAAGTTAATGCCAATATCGGTACTTCGTCCGATGCTTCCGATCTCGACAATGAGCTTCTCAAGCTTAAAGCGGCGATCGATTGCGGGGCTCATGCCGTGATGGATTTAAGTACCGGCGGCGATCTTGATAAGGTCATGAGAACCATCTTTGCCCACTGCTCTGTTCCTTTGGGTACCGTACCGATCTATCGCGTGGCTCAGGAAGGTGTGCAGAAACATGGCTTCTTTGGTGACGTCACCGTCGATGAGATGTTTGATGTTATTGAACGCCAGGCCCAGCTCGGAATTGACTTTATGACGATTCATTCCGGTGTCAATCTGCGCACTCTGGAGAGTCTTAGAGAGTGTGGTAGGGTTACCGATGTGGTTAGTCGGGGTGGCGCTTTTATGGTCGAATGGATGGTCTATAATGAACAGGAAAATCCTTTTTATGAGCATTATGACCGTCTTTTAGAAATTGCCCTGAAATATGATGTGACCTTGAGTTTGGGTGATGGTTTACGTCCCGGTTGCCTGGCGGATGCGACCGATCGGCCTCAACTTCAAGAGCTCATCTACCTTGGTGAACTCACCGATCGGGCCTGGAAAGCCGGGGTTCAGGTGATGATTGAGGGGCCTGGTCATGTACCTCTCGACCAGGTTGAAACCAATATAAAACTGCAAAAAAGTCTCTGTAAAGGGGCTCCGTTTTATGTTTTGGGCCCCTTAGTTACCGATGTTGCACCGGGATATGACCATATTACCTCAGCTATTGGTGGTGCTGTAGCCGCCGCTGCCGGGGCTGATTTTCTCTGTTACGTGACTCCGGCCGAGCATCTTTGCCTGCCTAATGTTGAGGATGTCAAAGAAGGCGTGATAGCTTGTTTGATTGCGGCTCATGCCGGAGATATTGCCAAAGGGCTGCCCGGTGCTTTGGATTGGGATCGGCAGATGGCTGAAAAACGTAAAAAACTCGACTGGCAGGGGCAGATCGATCTAGCCATTGATCCGGTTCGGGCTCGAACCCGGCGTGAAGAGAGTAAACCGGCGGATGAAGAGGTTTGCACGATGTGCGGCGAGTTTTGTGCCATCAAAAAGGTAGATGAATATTTACATCCCGATAAAAATGAGGTCTCAAAATGAAACCGTTAGATTTTACAAAACTTGACGGCCTGATTACGGCGATCGCTCAGGACTACCAAACCAATGAAGTGCTGATGCTTGCCTTTATGAACCCCGAAGCCTGGGAAGAGACTGTAAAAACGGGTCGGGCCTGCTACTATAGCCGTAGCCGTAAACGGCTCTGGCGCAAAGGTGAAGAGTCGGGCAATGTTCAGATAATTAAAGAAATATTTATCGATTGTGACCGTGATGCTGTGGTTATGAAGGTTGAGCAGATCGGCGGGGCCGCCTGTCATGTTGGATACAATAGCTGTTTCTATACTAAAATAGAGTCAGACGGCAGTGAAAAAATTATTAAAGCTGAAAAAGTTTTTGATCCAGAAAAAGTCTACGGAAAAAAATAAAAATGGCGTTGCACCCCAAGGGCACTTCCGTTGGGCGTAAAAATTCCGATCTCCTGCGTCGTCGTGCTTATTTAGACACTCGACATACTACCTGTATGGTCTCGCGCCTGAATAACCCCAACCACTTGTATATCGAAATTTTTCCTTAGCCATTCTGAGACAGTCAATAGAGGATTATTGAGTTATGAAATTAAGAGTGGGAATTCCCAAGGGGTCGTTGCAGGATGCAACTATCGATCTCTTCAAAAATGCCGGTTTTAAAATAACCACCAGTTCACGCTCATATTTCCCGACGATTGATGATCCGGAAATTGAATGTATGCTGATTCGGGCCCAGGAGATGGCCCGTTATGTCGAGAGCGGGATTCTTGATATCGGCATCACCGGTCATGACTGGGTTGTCGAAAACGGCTCTGATGTCGTTGAAATGACCGAGCTTCAATATGCTAAAGTGACTTTCAATAAGGTGCGCTGGGTGCTGGCCGCCAAAGCGGGTGGGGATATTCGCTCGGTCAAAGATCTCGAAGGCAAGACGATTGCGACTGAGGTAGTTAATCTCTCGAAGAAATACCTGGCTGATCATGGGGTTTCGGCTAAGGTCGAGTACTCCTACGGGGCGACTGAAGTTAAAGTTCCGCATCTTGCCGATGCGATTATCGAGATCACTGAAACTGGTTCCTCTTTAAAGGCCAATAACCTTGAGATTATCGATACGGTGCTTGAAACGACAACCGTTTTGATCGCTAATCACAAGCTTAAAGAAGATAGTTGGAAAATGGATAAGGTTGAGCGCCTTATCATGCTTTTGCAAAGTGCCCTTGAATCCCGTAACCGGGTCGGCGTCATGTTTAATGTTGAACAGAGTAAACTTGAAGAAGCGATTAAACTTCTGCCCCCGGCCAAGGTGCCGACAGTATCCAATTTGATGGATAAAGAATGGGTTGACGTCTTTGTCGTTTTGCGTAAATCCGTAGTTCGGGATATTATCCCGGCGCTCAAGGCTCTCGGAGCCCAGAGCATTGTCGAGTTTCCCTTAAGTAAATTCATCGAGTAGAGATCTATGATCCAGGAGGTTGTCAGAGAAAATTTCTATTCTCTGACAACCTCCTGGTCGCTATTTGATAAAGATCTTGACAGTAAAGCACTTTTCTGGTACCTGCTACCGCTCCTTGGGAAAACCGGTTTTTGTCTAAGAGGTTGTTCTCAGGGTGAAGAGATAAATATATAAAGAAATAGCTGCAGTAAACTGTGGCATTATTGGAGGATACGTTTTGGCTAATCATAAATCAGCCCTTAAAAGAATCAAACAGAGTGAAAAAAGACGCCTGCGCAATCGCCAGGTTAATTCGCAATTAAAAACCGTACTTAAATCATTTTACAGCGCAGTAGACGAGAAGACAGAAGGCGCTGATTTGGTTGAAGTCCACCGCAAAACAGTTTCCGAGATTGGTCGGGCCGCAAGCAAAGGAATCATGCATAAAAGAACCGCAGATCGCAAGATCTCCCGGATTACTCTCCATATGCAAAAATCCCAGCTTCAAGCCGCGACAGTGGTCGGATAGTAAGATTTACACCGGCGCTTTTCGCTCGTGAGTCAAATAAAATAAAAAAGCATCATCCCGGTAGCCGGGGTGATGCTTTTTGGGTTTTGGCTTGCCGGATTTGAAGTAAATGGGATCAGAGAAACATAATTAATAAAAACTGCCGGGATTGGGGTCATTGCTGGGACAAGGTGCGTCAGCACCCCAGCTTTGACCCCGTTTATGTGGGCGAAGCAAAGTTCAACGCACTTAAATGCTGCTTTATGGCAGGTCAGATTTTCGTTTAGAACAGGCGTAAAACGCTGGAGTTGGCTTGTGAGGAGAGGCTTAGAGAGGTGG
>DAOVTG010000146.1 GCA_030633185.1 Deltaproteobacteria bacterium | reverse complement strand
GCACTGGCACACAGGGCGGCAACGGCGGCACAGGCTCCGGGCAGAGGCGTAATTCTGATCGCGGCCGCAGCGGCCATCCGGATAAGCCGGTAGCCGGGATCCGAGATTCCCGGGGTTCCGGCTTCGGAAATAACGCCGACGGCAGCCCCCCCCTGCAATTTTCCGAGAAGATCGGCAAGCCGTTTGGCCGAAGAGTTGTCGTGCAGTGAGATTAGCGGAGTCGTGATCTGATAACGGCTGAACAGCTTTTTTGCGGTGCGGGTATCTTCAGCTGCGACCAGATCAACCTTACGTAAGGTCTCTAAGGCCCGCATGGTAATATCGGCAAGATTGCCGATCGGAGTAGCAATCAGAAAAAGTTCACCCACCATGGCGACCGTCACGATTTCTCAACCAGACGTTGCCGGACTTCACTATGACAACGCATCCGACAAATGATTTCCACCAGTTCAGGATCTTTGACCAGGGTTTCGGTCTGTTTGCGCCAGGCCAGCTCTTCCGCTTCTGAAACCAGGGAACCGGACTGCAGCTTTTCACTTTTTCCGACCGGCCCGCCAACCGGTTTCAACAACTTGGCTTTGACGGCCCGACAATGAATAGCGGCAATCAGGGTCGCTCCGGCAAGTTTATTGACCCGACTGATAATCTCCTCCTGCATATAGATCAGCTGATGCGCCCAGGAACTGTTTTTGACATTGATATAGAGGATATTACGTTTAATGCGAAGCGGCTGACATTTATCCATCAGCCCACCGCCGACAATTTTGCGCCATTGCCGAAAGATATCTTCGTGCAACAACCGCTGACGCAGTTTGGGGGTATCAAGAATCGATCCGACAACCTCACCAACCGCCACCACCGCCTGTTTACGGCGTGACTTGTTGGCCTTTGAAAGAGTCGGCCAAAAGTTTTTTTTAGCCATAAAAATAACCTAAACGACTACTCAAGGCGCGGAAAAAGTGACTTACCTTTAATTACCTCCCCGCCGGTTGCCAGTCTGCCCCAGGCAAAAACCTCCGGGCCGCTGCTTGCGGTGGGATCGGCCTGTCCTAACTGGAGTGCCATCTGGGCGGCTTTTTCGGGCATCACGGGGGATAGATAGACACTTAAAAGACGCAAAGTTTCAAGTACACAATAGAGAACCTGATCCAACTCATGGGCCCGGGACTCATCCTTGGCCAGAGCCCAGGGTGCCTGTTCGTCAATAAAACGATTACATTTTTCGACCAGACGCCAGACCGCAGCCAGCATTTTGTGAAAAGCCAGATCCGCCATCGCCGCTGCGACCTCCTGACGGATCTCATCATGCAAAGCGGCAAATTCGCGGTAGTGTACACTTTCAGTATCGGCCATCGGAATCACCGACTGGCGATATTTCTTGACCATCGCTACGGTGCGGCTCAAAAGATTACCAAGATCGTTGGCCAACTCACTGTTGACCCGGCCCTTGAGCGCGGTTTTGGAAAAATCACCATCTGAACCAAAAGGTACTTCCCGCAAAAGAAAATAGCGAAAAGCATCAACCCCGAATTCCTCGACGACAACTTCGGGATCCACCACATTGCCGACCGATTTCGACATTTTTTCACCCTCCACCGTCCACCAGCCATGGGCAAAAACCCGGCGCGGCAGCGGCAGGCCGGCGGCAAACAGAAAGGTCGGCCAGTAGACTGCATGAAAACGTAAAATATCTTTACCGATGAGGTGGACATCAGCCGGCCATAGACGCTCGAATCGCTCCTGATCATCAGGAAAACCGGCAGCCGTTAGATAGTTGATCAGAGCATCAAACCAGACATAGATAATATGACGCTGATCATCGGGTACCGGGATCCCCCAACTGAAACTGCTGCGGCTGATACTCAAATCGCGCAGCTCCTCCCGCAAAAAGCCCAAAACCTCATTGAGTTTACTCTTAGGCATAACAAAATCATCATGCTCTTTCAAATAATCGAGCAAACGCTGCTGAAAGGCCGACATCGCGAAGAAATAACTCTCCTCTTTAACCCGCTCAGCCGGACGTCCACACTCGCAACAGTTACCGTTATCAAGCTGGCTCTCGGTCCAGAAGGTTTCACAGGGCACACAGTACCAATCTTCGTAATGCCCTAGATAGATCTGACCTTGCTCCCGAACCCTCTTGAAAAAGGCGTGTACGGCCCGGTAGTGGCGCTCCTCACTGGTTCGGATAAAGTCATCATGCGAGATATTCAAAACCTTCCAGAGATGGATGTAGCGTTCAACCACCTCATCAACCAGCTCCTTGGCACTCATACCTTTAGCCGTGGCGGTTTTCTCTATTTTAAGGCCGTGTTCATCGGTTCCGGTCAAAAAGAAAACCTCTCTACCCGTCAAACGCTGGTAGCGGGCTACAACATCAGCCGCAATCGTCGTATAGGCGTGGCCGATATGAGGCACGTCGTTAACGTAGTAGATCGGGGTCGTAATATAGTAGATTTTTTCCCGTAAATCACTCATGATTGCTCTTTCTTCCTCTTTTCCCGGTTCTTGGAACCTCTGGGACCTTTGGCATTCCTGGAACTTCTATTTCTGGGACCTTTCTTGTCCCGAGAATCCTCGACCGTGGTTTTGGCACTATTTTTCTCCGAAGTTTTTTCCGGGCTGTCGGCATCACTTACCCCGGATTTTTTTTCCGTATCTTTTCCTGAATCTTTCTGCTTCCGATTCTCATTCTCCCGCTCAGAAGGGTTTTCACCTTTCTTGTAATTCTTGCGCCGACCTTCACGCTGCCGATAATTGTCATACTCATAACCCAGACAACACATCAGACGTCCACAGATGCCGGAGATCTTCATCGGGTTTAAAGCCAGGTTCTGCTCTTTTGCCATCTTCACGGTAACCGGTTCAAAGGTGGTGAGAAAAGCCGAGCAACAGAGCTCCCGGCCACAGATACCAACCCCTCCCAACATCCCCGCCGCATCACGGATACCAATCTGCCGCATCTCAACTCGAACATGTAATGAATGAGCCAGATCCTTGACCAATTCACGAAAATCAACTCGGTTCTCAGCTGTAAAATAGAAGATAATCCGATTACCGTCATGCATTAATTCGGCCTGCACGAGCTTCATCTTTAAACCGTAAAATTTGATTTTCTCACGACATATCTGCGCAGCCTCTACTTCCCGTATGGAATTCTCCTGAAGTTTTTCAAAATCGTCATCCCGGGCTTTGCGTAACACCTTCTTGACACCCTCCTCGGCAACCCCGTCGGGCAGTACCGCCTGCTCCGGCGCCACCACCACCTGCCCCATATTAATCCCACGATCAGTTTCAACAACCACCGTATCATTAACCTTAAGATGCAAAGCCCCAATCTCAAAACAATAAATCCTGCGGGAGCAACGAAAAGATACCCCGGCATAACGTTTCACCATTTAAAAACCCTCTATTTCATCCGGCCCAACCGGAAGTACACAAATAAACTAACCCAACCTACACTGCAACAGTAACCACAATTTTCATAAAAAAAGCCTCGAAGGCCAGTTTCAGATTAATATTGACTGCCTGACCGCGTTCAAGGGCCAACAGTTGCTGACGCATTGCCAAAAGCGGTTGCACCCCTAAACCGGCGAAGGCCGCCGCTTTATCACTCCACCCGGAGAGACAAAGAGTCGAAGCCTCAACCTCTTGAGCATAAAGCATAGCCTCGTGCAGAAAACTGCGCAAGAGAAAGAAAAGCACCTCTGAAGAGTCAGACTGACTGGCCTCTTGGGCCAGATCAAGGGCTGCCCCTAAACTACTTCCCGGTAATCCGGAAAAATTATCGATAAAATTCCGACACCAACGAAGATTTTCCTCATCAAGAAAAAAGAGGGCTCGCTCCATACTCCCTCCAGACCAGGCCGCGGCCGCCTCAAGATCGACTTCACCAAGCTCGCCAGCAGCCCTCTGTCGAGCCAGGATCTGCACGATAGTCGGCCCCGCCAGAGAGACAAAGGGGAACATCAGACAACGTGAAAGCACGGTCGCCGGCAAAAGACTGTGACGGTGACTGAGTAAGATAAACGAAACCGTCGCAAAAGGCTCCTCCAAGGTTTTCAAAAGAGCATTGGCGGCTACTTGATTAAGGAGGTGAGCCTCTTTTATAATAACTATCCGGCGCTCACCAACAATCGGAGCAAAACTGATAAAATCTTGAAGTTCACGAATCTGTTCAATCTTGATTTGTCGTTTTTCAGGCTCAACAATTAAAAGATCAGGATAGAGCTGGCGCTGCACCTGAATACATGATGGACAATGACCGCAGGCATCCCCTTTTTGCCTTTCCGGACAACTCAAAGCCTGGACAAAAAGAAACGCCGCCATAGCCTTGCCGACGCCTTGAGGTCCGACGAAAAGTAGAGCCGGAGGCACCCGGCTCTTTTCCACCATAGAAGAGAGACGGACTTTCACCAGATCCTGTCCCAGGAGATCAATTAATGGCATATTTTAAAGAAAACTCCCGCCAGATATCATCATGAATCGTCTCGATCTCACGATCAGCGTCGATCACCCTGAAACGCTCCTTTTCGACTTTAGCCAGAACCAGAAAACCCTGACGAACAGACTCATGAAAATCGAGATGGCGTTGTTCAAAACGATCCGCCACCCCTTCTACACCGGTCTCCCGGTTACGCTCCCGAGCCCTTCCCAGGCCCACCGGAGCCGGACAATCAAGGACAAAAGTCAATTTTGGCCAATCGTCACCAACCACAAGACGATTAAGTTTTTCAATTAAGGATGGCTCAACTTCATCCCGGGCAAAGCCCTGATAGACCCAAGTCGAATCAACGTAACGATCAACCAGAACCAAAGCCCCGCGCTGCAGGGCTGGAGCAATCACCTGACGACGGTGTTCACGGCGATCAGCTAGATAGAGCAACAACTCTGTAAGGGCATCCGGACTATACGCAGGATCTAAGAGTAGAGCTCTGAGCTTTGCGCCCAAAGGTGTCGCACCCGGCTCGCGCGAGATAACAACCTCTTTTTGAGCAGCCCGCAAACGCTTGGCCAACAGAATAATCTGGGTCGATTTGCCGCAACCTTCAATGCCCTCAAAAGATATCAGAGAACCGCTTCCATAAGCTGCCATTATTTCCGCAGCCTATAAGCCAACTCAACTACTGTCTGACAATAGAGACGGCTGTGATTATAGCTCCAGACAACCTCTTCTCGGGCCTGGCGGTCAAGCCCTGAACGCCAGCCATGAACCGTTAGATAATTGGCGACACTGGCCGCCGCATCCTGAAAATTATAGAGATCGATGCGCCCGTCACCATTACCGTCAACCGCATAATTAAGACAACTGCTCGGAATAAACTGACAAATCCCAAAAGCCCCAGCCCAGGAACCTTTCACCTGATCAACCTCGACGCGATCAGTTAAACGCAGCAGAGCAACAAGCTGTTCATAACCCCAGGCCGATTTCTTTTGAGCCCGGCGTTTGAGCCATTGATAATCGAGTTCTGGGTATTGGGGCCGCAATTCTTGGTAAACTTTTAGCAAATGAACTTCCTGATCACAGGAAGCCAGAGAGGTGAAAACCTCGAGCAATTTATAGCGGCCCGGATAGCGGCCGAGGTCAGACTCAATCAGAAAAATTGCCGTAACAAGCTCGGCTTCGACCCCGTGCTTTGCCTCCTGGAGCTTCATCCAGCTACGATTTTCCTTAAGAAATTGCTGAGCCTTTCGCACTGAGGAAGACCCCAGAAAACGGTCGTAAGCAGCTTTACTTTCGACCTGTTTGAGATTTTTTGCAATAATGGCCGTTTTGACCGGAAATTGATCATCCTGCTGAAAACGCTGTACCAGAGCCTCATCTAAGCCCTCTTCAGCGGCCAAACGCTGATATAACGAACCTTCTTCAAGAGCCAAAGCACTGCCTGACCAGAACAAAAGAATTAAACACAGTAAATAAATAATAATTTTCATATAATATCTCATCAATTGACCTGTATTGGAGGTAACAAGTTCCAACAGATTCCACTCATTTCAAGCGATAAACGCAGATACTAACAATAAGCGGGAAAAAAATCCATAAAAAATACTTGAACTTGGTAAGACAATTTGTTAGTTAGTCAATAATCATCGTGATCATGTCGATATAAGTCGAGAACGGTCGCCACCGACGGTTTAGTATTTCACCCTCTCTGCCTCTCATCTCAAGGAGATCATACAGTGGATGTCCGCTACATTAACCCCTTCATCGAAGGTACCATCAATGTGTTGAAGACCATGGCCTTCATACAATCAAAACCCGGCAAACCCTATATCAAAAAAAGCCAGGCGGCAACCGGTGACATTACCGGCATCATCGGTCTTTCCGGCGACAAAGAGGGCTCCCTCTCAATCACCTTCACATTCCCCTGCATCAAGGCGGTT
>DAOVTG010000116.1 GCA_030633185.1 Deltaproteobacteria bacterium | reverse complement strand
TGATGGGACAACTTGGTGGCTGATGGCGTCGTAAAAAGTTCCGATATCCTGCGTTGTTGCGGTTTTCCAGACACTCGACATACTACATGTATGGTCTCGCGCCTGGAAAACCACAACGCCTTGTCTATCGAAATTTTTACTTAGCCATCCCATGACTTTTTACAAGTTTATCGTATATTAAGTTATAAATTTTTTTAAATTTAGATGGAGCCTTAGGGCTACCGATATTAACAAAGGAGAAAGAACTGATGGCTGTAAAACTTAGATTAACGCGGAAAGGGGCAAAAAAGAAGCCTTTTTATCGCATCGTTGCGGCGGACACGGAATCACCCCGGGATGGTCGTTATCTTGAAATCGTCGGGACTTATGATCCCAACCTTGAACCGGCTGTTGTCGTTTTACATGATGACAAATTGAACTATTGGCTGGGCCAAGGGGCCGTACCGACGGCAACCGTGGCAAACCTCATTAAAAAAACTCGGAAAGCGGCTCCTGAAGCATCAGCTTAAGTAGTCGGTTTATCAAAGATGATGGTTTCACTCCCCAAGGGTACTTCCTTCGGGCGTAAAAAGTTGCGTGATGGTTGGAGATAAACAATGTACAAAGATTTGATTGAGTACTTGGCAAAGTCCCTGGTTGATAATCCTGATGAAGTAGAGGTTAAGGAGACTGAAGAGGAGACTTCAGTTCAATTGGAACTTAGTGTCAATCAGAAGGATCTCGGCAAAGTGATTGGCCGTCAGGGCAAGACCGCCCGGGCCATGCGTACTATTTTAGGGGCTGCGGCCGCTAAGGAAGGTCGCCGCGCCAGTCTCGAAATCGTCGAATAGGCGACACCTTGTTCTCATCCCGGCACTTTCTTTATAGAAATTGATGCACTCGCACCCCAAGGGTACTTCCTTCGGGTGAAAAAAATCGCGGTAGATATATGAAAGATCCCTGGGTGGTCTTAGGCGAGGTTGTTAAAACGCACGGTTTGCGCGGCGAAGTCAAAGTCCGTTCTGAAATCGAGAATCCGGAGAATTTCTTGTTGCCAGATCTTAGTCTGCGTAGTGCCGATGGGTCATGTAAGCCTTTGACGGTAGAGCGATACAGATCCCAAAAAGGTGGTTTTGTCTTAAGCTTTGCCGATTGTGAGTCGATTGACCAGGCCCAGGCTTTGGTTGGTTGCGAGCTGGTTTGTAAGGGCAGTCAGTTGCCCTCTTTAGTCGACGGTGAGTATTACCATTTCCAATTAATTGGCTTGCCGGTTTTTGATTGTCAAGGGAAAGAACTGGGCAAATTGTCTGAAATCATGCAGACCGCAGCCCATGAAATCTATGTCGTGACACCGCAAGCCGACCGGCCTGAGAAAAGTGAACTCCTGCTGCCCGTGGTTGCAGCGTATATCATTGAGATTGACCTTGAAGCCGGAAAAATTGTGGTAGATCCCGGTGGTGAGGGTGGTTTATCGCTGGCAGAGCTGTCACCTTAAATGATTATTGATGTGGTGACCATATTTCCACGGATGTTTGATTCTCCTTTTGCCGAGAGTATTATTCACCGAGCCCGGGAGAGAGATCAGCTTACACTTAGGGTTCACAATCTTAGAGATTACTGCAACGACCGGCATCGGGTGGTCGACGATTATCCCTATGGCGGCGGTGCTGGTATGGTGATGCGTCCGGAACCGGCATTTAGGGCTCTAGAGGATCTTCGCGACCGGCAATTTTCCGGAGAAGTGCTCTTACCTTCACCTTCTGGAGAACCATTTACGCAGGCCTTGGCGCAGCAATTAAGTACCCTGCAGCAGCTGGTTATCTTTTGTCCTCATTATGAAGGGCTTGATGAGCGGGTCAACACTCTGGTTGATCGTGAGATAAGTCTGGGAGATTACATCTTGACCGGTGGCGAGTTGCCAGCCATGGTCATGATCGATGCGATTGTCAGGCTTCGGCCCGGAGTTCTGGGTTCGGCGGCCTCACTTGATGAGGAGAGTTTTTCTCCCTTGTTGGAGTATCCTCATTATACCAGACCGGCGGAGTTTGCCGGTTTGGAGGTTCCTGAAGTTCTACTTTCAGGTCACCATGCTCGGATCAAGGAGTGGCGTCGACAGCAAGCTTTACGGCGAACCTTTGAACGGCGTCCCGATCTTCTGGATAAGGCACAATTGACGGTGTCGGAAGAGCAGCTTTTGAGTCAATGGCGGCAACAAGATCATAACCTCGATGAGGGTTGATATTAAGAGTTAAGTTACAGCGGGTAGCGACGAACATCGCTTCGCCCACTTTGAAGGGGACAGAGCTCAGCCCGGCTCGGGCTAAAGCCCTGCCTTGAGGTCTGTCCCCACATCGAGATAGTTTGAGGAATACACCTGAATACTACATTTTTTGGAGAGAGCAAATGAACACAGTTGCACAGATTGAACAAAACAGTATGCGGATGGATATTCCCCTTTTTAAGGCTGGAGATACCTTGAAAGTTCATGTCAAGATTCGTGAAGGTGAAAAACAGCGGATCCAGATTTTTCAGGGCTTTGTCTTGCGGCGTCAGGGTGAGAGCAATCGGGAGACCTTTACCGTGCGTAAGGTTTCGGGTGGTATCGGGGTCGAGCGGACTTTTCCGGTGCATTCACCAATGGTTGATAAAATCGAATTGGTTAACCGCGGTCGGATTCGCCGGGCCAAACTTTACTATATGCGGAAACTGCGCGGTAAAGCTGCCCGGATTAGATCCATCAACTGATTTTCAGGCACCTGATATCTTGCTTGCCAACGGGTGATGAACTTGCCGAAAGAAGCTATAACCGGTATTATGACCCGTCTTGGGCGACCGCTTATTGTTGGGGTTGACGAGGTTGGTCGGGGCTGTCTGGCGGGGCCGGTGGTCGCTGCTGCTGTCGGATTACGGCCCGGTTTTTCCTTGACCGGGGTTGACGACTCCAAGAAATTGAGTTCCCGACAACGGGAATTGATTTTTGCTCAATTAGCAAAAGCCGGTGTTTCTTTTGGTCTTGGCGTGGTTTCAGCCCATGAGATCGACCACATCAATATCCTGCAGGCATCCCTTAAAGCGATGGTCAAGGCGCTGACGGCATTGCGCCAGATTTTTGATTTGGTCGTGGTTGACGGCCGTCAACGTTTGCCTTTGCACCTTCCTCAATACCCTTTGATTAGGGGTGATTCCCTTTGCATGCCGGTGGCCGTGGCCTCGATTGTCGCAAAAGTTATTCGTGACCGGCAGATGCTCTACTATGATCGCCGTTTTCCTGAATATGGGTTTGCCCGCCATAAAGGTTATGCTACCGTAGTGCATCGTCGAGCTTTAACCCTCCACGGTCCCTGTGTCCTGCATCGTAGAACCTTTCATTGTAAAATCGTAGAGGGTGATGAGTCAAGATCCACGTCATAATCTCGGGTCTTGGGGCGAGGATCTGGCGGCCCTCTACTTGGAGAACCAGGGACTGAAAATCGTTGAGCGCAGTTTTCGCTGTCGTTTTGGTGAGATAGATATTATTGCTCAAAATTCTGAAGTTCTGATTTTTTGTGAAGTGAAAACCCGTCGTCGAGACTCTTTTGCTGCGCCGCAAGAGGCGGTCTCATGGTCAAAACAGAGACGTTTGATTAAAACCGCTGGCTGGTACCTGAATCAACGTTCTTGGGATGGTGAACTCCGTTTTGATGTTATTGCAATCCTGGCCCCGGGAGGCCGGGAACCTGTTGTTGAGTGGATACAGGACGCCTTCGCCTGGGAATAATAAATGGCGTCGTAAAAGTTCCGATATCCTGCGTTGTTATGTTTTTCCAGACACTCGACATACTACATGTGTGGTCTCGCGCCTGGAAAAACATAACATCTTGTCTATCGAAATTTTTACTTAGCCATCCCACGACTTTTTACGAATGTATAAAATTTATGAGTGTGAAAAATTATGGTTGCTGATAAAGCTGAGTTTGAAATGCCTGAGGATGCCGCCGAAGTAGAACGTCTTAATGATCCGGCCTGGATGCAGAAGACCTTGGGTGAACTGGATGACAGCCTGGAATCGGTTTCTGATGAATTGAAAAAATCGTATACCAAAATGGCGGCTGGCGTGGCTCAAATCGAGAAAGAGGTAAAAGAGGCTTTTGAGGCCGGAGATGAGATGGCCTATCAGGCTGCCAAAATAAAAAAAAGTATGATTCTTGAGAGGCTAAGAGAACTGGAGGCTCTCCAATTGTGAAGGAGATGGCTGAGTTTCTTTTTACGGCGGCCATGCTGCGGCGGACTCCGCGCAGCGGTCTGCAGTTTCTTGGCAGTGGCCGGGAATCGGTGGCTGAGCACGTTTTTCAGACCATGATTACCGGCTATACTCTGGCAAAAATGGAGCTTGAGGGCGGGGTCGAGATTGATGAGAAGCGGCTTTTGCAACTCTGTCTGTTGCACGATCTGCTTGAGGCCCGTACCGGTGACCTCAACTACGTCAATAAAAAATATCTTGAAGTCGATGAGGCGGGGGCTCTGGCGGATATGTGCAGGCCCCTCTTTTTTGGGGCTGAGATGGCGGAGTTGATTAAAGAGTTTGAACAAAAAGAGAGTCGTGAAGCCCGGCTTGCGGCCGATGCCGATCAGTTGGCCCTTATCGTTTTGGTCAAGGAACAGAATGATCTCGGTAATCCTTATGCGAGAAAATGGTTGAGCGTGGCGCGGCAACGTCTTTTGACCGAATCCGGCCGGGCTTTGGCTAAAGGTTTGCATGAAAGTGATTGGGCTTCCTGGTGGTTCAGTAAAGATAGTAATGAGTGGTGGGTTAACGGTAAAATAGAGAAGGAGGAGCGCTAGATGATGAGGTTATTATTGTCAATTCTGGCCGGCTTCTTTATGATTAGTTTCGTTTTGGTTTCTGCGATCCAAGCTGAAACCATTAAGATTCCGGTGGCCTCACCCTTTACCGGGCCCCTGGCCTCTTTCGGGGAAGGGGTTAAGAACGGAGCCCTGCTTAAGGCTGATGAGGTCAATGCCGGCGGTGGTATTAATGGTCAGCCGATTGAGATTGTTCTCGCTGATGAACTTTGCGATCCCAAAGAAGCCGCCGCCGTTGCCACCCGCTTTGCCAGTGATCCCAAAGTTGCGGTTGTGGTTGGCCATCTTTGCAGCTCGGCGACCCTGGCGGCCTTGCCGATCTACCGCGAAGCCGGATTGCCGGCGATTACCCCGGCTTCGACCAACCCCGAAATCGGAAAATCCAGCCCCTACTATTTTCGTAATGTCTATAAGGACGATTTTCAGGGAGACTTCCTGGCTCGCTACGCCAAAAAAAAGCGTAACTTCAAAAAGATCGCCATTTTTTATGAAGTGAATGACTATGCTATGGGCCTTAAAGATGCCTTTGTCAAACAGGCTGAAAAACTTGGTTTAAGGATAATCGGGGCTGAAGCTTATATGGCGGAAACGACTGATTTTAAGGCCCAGTTGACAAAATTCAAAATGATGCGACCCGATGCCATCTTTATCCCGGGTTACGCCCCGCAAGCTGTCCTGCTGATCTCTCAGGCTCGGAGTTTGGGGATGAAATGTGCGTTTTTCGGGGGTGACGGACTTGATGACGCGATCATGCTGAAAAATCCCGATGCCGAAGGTCTCTTTGTCACTACTCCTTTTCTGGTTGATCGGGGCGGGGCGATTGTCAAGGAGTTTGTTGAGCGCTATCGGCAGAAGTTTACGATTGAGCCCAACTGGTTTGCCGCCAATACCTATGATGCCGTCGGCCTGGCGGTTGCGGCAATTACCGCCGCCGGACTCGACCGAGAGAAAGTACGGGCCTACCTTGCTTCAATATCTTCTATCGAGAAGGCTTATCAGGGAGTCACCGGGGCGACCTATTTTGATGAAAACGGTGATTGCCTGAAAGCTGCCTTTGTCAAGGTCATTAAAAATGGTCAATGGGTTAGCGCCGAGGAGCAACTAAAATAGTTTTCTATGCTTACCGCTATTCTCGAACAATCGTCCCTTTTTCTGCAGCAGCTGGTTAACGGGGTTACCTTAGGGAGCATCTACGCCCTGGTTGCGGTCGGCTATACAATGGTTTACGGGGTCATTCAGTTGATAAACTTTGCCCATGGCGAAATTTATATGCTGGGGGCCTTTATCAGCTTCTCCCTGCTTACCGGATTGTTCGGGGTGGGCCTGCCTTTTGGCTTGGCCGTGGTTATCGCCGTACTGGTCTGTGCTCTGTCCGGGGTTTTGCTCGATATCGTCGCTTATCGACCTCTGCGTCGGGCACCCCGGCTGGCGGCTCTGATTACGGCGATCGGCATGTCGATTTTCCTCCAGAATCTGGCCCTGTTAATCTGGGGCGGGCAGATTAAATCATTTCCCCGAAGCGTAATTCCCACTTTCTTTTTTGAACCGGCTCTAGAGTTCGGTGAGATTGTGATCAGCTGGCTCCAGGTGATCATTTTGCTGACTGCGATCTTTTTGATGCTGGCTTTGCAGTTGGTTGTGCATTACACTAAAATTGGTCGGGCCATGCGGGCGATTGCTCAGGATCGAACCGCAGCTTCCCTGATGGGGGTTAATGTCGATCGGGTGGTCTCTTATACTTTTGCTTTGGGTTCCGGACTCGGCGGGGTGGCGGGGATTTTGGTCGGGCTTTATTATAATGCCGTCTATCCGACGATGGGTTATACTGCTGGTATCAAAGCCTTTGCCGCTGCGGTTCTAGGGGGGATCGGCAGTATCCCCGGGGCTATTCTGGGCGGCGGTATTCTGGGCTTGGCCGAAGTTTTTGGCGGTGGTTATATCTCCTCCTCATATAGTAACGGTATCGCCTATGCGGTGATGATTCTGGTGATTTTGGTCAAACCGACAGGTCTTTTCGGCCGCCGGCTTCATGACAAAGCGTGATGAGGGGATGAACTATGCATTTAGACGATCGCCTTTTTAGTGAAAAAAAGTTTTACCTGCCCTTGCTGGCGGCCGTCCTGATTTTGCCATGGTTGCCGATGGGGATTGCCGGGCCCTATGTCTTAAGGGTTGCAACCCTGACTTTAGTCTATATGGTTCTCGCTTTAGGTCTTAACGTGGTGCCCGGATTTACGGGACTACTTGATCTTGGTTATGTCGGTTTTTTTGGTTTGGGGGCCTATACGGCCGGTCTTCTGACGGTTCAGTATCAATGGAGTTTATGGTTGGTGCTGCCGTTGGCAACCCTGCACGGAGCTTTCTGGGGGATGTTGCGCGGGGCTCCGACATTAAAGCTCTCCGATGACTATTTTGCGATTGTCACCTTTGGGTTTTCAGAACTGATTATCCTGTTCATTCGTAATGAACTCTGGTTGACCAGGGGGCCAATGGGGGTTCCTGGTATCGCCAGGCTGGATCTTTTCGGAAAGGTTCTCGATCAGCCCTGGCAGGCTTTTTATCTGATTCTTTTTTTTCTGCTTCTGGTTTTGTGGGTGGTGGTCAGGATTCGCAGTTCACGTTTGGGACGGGCCTGGTTTGCGGTGCGTGAGGATGAGATTGCGGCGGAATGCATCGGGATCAATGTCGCCCGTTATAAAATGATCGCTTTTGCTTTGAGTGCGGCGATTGGGGCTCTGGCCGGAGCTTTTTATGCCCGCTGGTTTCGTTTTATTCATCCGGACATGTTTAAATTCTGGGAATCCATTCTTATTCTCTGTCTCATTGTTTTTGGTGGCATGGGGAGTATTACCGGAGCTCTGCTGGGAGCCCTGATCCTGATCCCTCTAACTGAAGTTTTGAGAATTGTCCTGCCAGCCGAGTTGAGTAATGCCCGTTATCTGCTCTTTGGCCTGCTCATCGTCTGCATGATGCGCTGGCGACCGGCGGGGCTTTTA